>CAMOPG010000150.1:0-5969 GCA_946622165.1 uncultured Erysipelotrichaceae bacterium | reverse complement strand
TGTTACCCAGCCCTCAAAGTAGTTCGTGTCACTGTACGCCTCACCGGCATAGCCGTCGTCACAATATACGGTAGCCCAGTATCCGCTGCCTCCGCTGTAGCCGACAAGCCAGCCCAGATCCACAAGACATGTGCCCCAGGCGTCAATATCGTTGCCCCACTGGTCATGCAGGGAGATGTTTCTTGAACCGCCAGTACAGTAGGAATCACCGGCACCGGACCATGTGATCCTGAGTGTATTGTACTGGTCATAGGTTGCCGAGATGCCGAAGCTTCCGTCGGTCTTTGCGGCTTCATTGGCAATATACTGACGATACTCTTCAGAGCTTACCAGAGGCTGTGCTTCAAGGCCTGCCTTGGAAACCTGCGAGGTGATATAGGTGCTTCCATCCATCCACTCTTCAGGACGGACATGAGGGTATGTACCGTAAACATAAGTAACTGTCTCAATATCCTCCGGTTCAACAACGCCCTCAGGAGGGGATGTCAGAACAGTATCTTCCGTATCCAGCAGAAGCTTGTTGATCTGTCCGGGAATATTCAGATTCTGTTTGTATTCATTAAAGTATGTTCCCTGACCGGCGATCGCCATGTCATATCCGACCCAGACAGCGTTCGTATATTTGCTGGTGGAGGAGATCATCCATTTATCTTTCATGGCACCGGAAGGGATACCGTACTGGATACCGTCAGAGCCCCAGTCGGATGTTCCTGTCTTCGCATAGACCGGATAATCTCTTCTCAGGACCTGCATCCAGTTCACATTGCCGAAGCCGTAGCCATCGACATTGTTCTTCATAAGCTGTGATACGAGATATGCGCTGCCGCTGCTCAGAACTTTTCTGTTCTGATTCTCAGGATAATATTCAGAGCCGTCCGAGAGCACAGCCTTTCTGATCGTATGCGGTTCATTGTAGATGCCGCGGTTGATGATCATGCCGTGCGCGCCTGCCATTTCCTTGACGGTCGTTTCAAACCACGTACCGCCGATCGCGAATGACAGATGGAAGTTTTCAGCTGAGACTTTGGTATAGCCGATCGCGTTCATATAGCTTGCGATCCTGTCTCCGCCGATCGCATCCTGTACTTTTCCCAAAGTCAGGATCGCCGGAATATTCAGGGAATATGCAAGGGCATCCTTGATCTCGATATCGCCCCGGTAATTGCCTGTTGCGTTGACCAGGACTCTGTTCTCATGCGGATATGTGATCGGTCTGTCAATCAGGACTTCGTTCATGGAATAGCCGAGATATTCAAATGCAAGCGCATATGAGAGTACCGGCTTGACGGAAGAACCGGGCTGCTTGAAACCCATCGTAGCGCGGTTGAACAAACGTCCGCCGTCATAGTTTCTGCCGCCTCCGACACCGACGATCTCGCCGTTGGTGTTGTCGATGACCATGATCGCTGTCTGCATCAGATCATCCGGGAAGACAACGGTCGATTCACTGTTCTGAATATCTTCGATCTGGTTCTGGATCGTCTGGTTCATGCAGGTATAGATCTCCATGCCTGTGACCGTAGGATCTTTGCCTGTCAGCTTTGTGATCTCATCCAGTACCGTATCGATATAGGACTGATTTCTGGAATCAACGGACGCAACACGTGTTTCACCGGCAAGCTGATCCTCAACTTTGATCGTTTTGGCAAGCGCTGCCTCTTCGTCCGTGATGTATCCGTGATATGCCATCATGCCGAGCACTTCGTTTCTGCGCCGGGTAGCGGCATCAAGGTAATAGTAAGGGTTATAGCCGTTAGGCAGGTTGACGATGCCTGCCAGCATAGCGGATTCCGTCAGGTTGAGTTCGTTGCAGTTCTTGCCGAAATAATACAGCGCTGCTTTCTGAACGCCTCTGACATGTCCGCCGAAGTTCAGCTTGTTCATGTAGAGCTGGAAGATCTCCTTTTTGCCGATCAGCTGTTCGAGCTTGATCGCAAGGTAGATCTGCTGAACTTTGTAGGGAATGCCTCTGGCAACCTGGATACCCGCTTCGTCATTCTGGAAGTAGGTATTCTTGACCAGCTGCATCGTGAAGGTTGAACCGCCCTGGGAGAAATCCCTGGATCTCAGGTTCTCAAGGATCGCTTTGGTAAAGCGGGGAATATCGAATCCGAAGTGTGTGAAGAAACGTGAGTCCTCAATGGAGAGGAACGCGTCCACCAGACTTTCCGGGCAGCTGTCATATGTGATGTTTTCACGAAGATAAACACCTACTTCAGCGATCGTATTGCCGTCATTGTCATATATAATGGTAGACTCTTCGTTGACAAAGTCGGTCAGCTTCAGCTCGGGTGAATCCTCCACCATCTGCCAGGCAATTGCCGAACCGATCGCTCCGACCGTGATCATCACGATCAGCATCACCATCAGCAGCGCCGTTACCACGGCAAATCCGCGGTGTTTTCTGACCTGTTTTTTGCGCTTCTTTTCTTTTTCAAGCGTTTCATGCGGATCTTCATGGATGACAGAATAGATCTTGGTCGGTCCATCAGAATCAACAGGCGGCTTTTTCTTATTTACTGCGTGAGTATTCTCGGAATCCATCTGTTCCTTGATCTCACGATAGTCGATTTTTCTGGTCATAAATAACCTCCAGACGTCTTGATATTATAGCATAATCCATAGTCAGTGTATATTTCACAAAGTGACGATGTATTAAGATTTATGACGGTATGATGCCTGTCCGGCAGCCCTCAGGAATCGTCTGAATATGCACTGCAGGGTGCGGCATCTCTTTTCATAGACGTGAAGAATGGTAAAATAGGGATATGTCTGTTCATCTTTATGTAAGAAGCAGTTTTTCACTGCTGGATTCAACGATCCGTATCAATGACCTTGTGCATAAGGCAAAGCAGTACGGATACCGGTCCCTGGCGCTGACTGATCACAATGTGATGCATGGAGCGCCGGTCTTTCTGCGTGCCTGCGCGAAGGAAGGCATACACCCGGTATTCGGCCTGGAAGCAGACTGCATGTACCATGATGAGATCGTGCCGTTTCTGCTGCTGGCAAAAGACAATATCGGTTTTTCCAACCTCATGAAGCTCAGTTCCGCGATCGCTTCGGGAGCCGGGCACTGCACGGCAGAGCAGCTGATCGAAAGCTGCCGGCACTGTTTCCTGATCGTATTCTCCGAGGGCGGATGGTTTGATTCGGCAATGATCTCCGAAAACAGGGAGGAAGTAACAAGACGCCTGACCATCATGAAGGAGGAGCTGCCGCCTTTTGATGTCGCGCTGTCCTATATGGACGCCGCATTATGGAAAGCCAGAAACAGCATGGTGAAGCGGATCTGTTCCGCACTGTCGATCCGGACATGCGCGCTGAATCTGATTTACTATCTGGACGAAGAAGACAGCGAAAGCTACCGGATCATGCGCGGGATCGGACAGGGCAGGACGATCAAGGATCAGTCGCTTCCGCTGATCACGGGCAGAAGCTTCCTGCCGCAGCAGGCTATGGAAGCGCTGTATGAAAGCGACGATCTTGCAAGAACAGACGAGATCGCAGATCAGTGCAGGGCGGATATGGAACTGGAAAAGACCGGTCTGCCTGTCTTTGACACGCCCCAGGGCGTCAGCAGCGCACAGTATCTGACTCAGCTGTGCATTGCTGGACTGAAAAAACGAATGAACGGGAATGTGCCGGAGCAGTACATCAAACGTCTGAAATATGAACTGGATGTGATCGTGGAAATGCACTTTGAAGACTATTTCCTGATCGTCTATGACTTTATCCGCTATGCCAGAAAACAGTCCATCTATGTCGGACCGGGCAGAGGCTCCGCTGCCGGCAGCCTAGTGTCATATACGCTAGGCATCACGCAGATCGATCCGCTGAAGTACGGACTGCTGTTTGAACGATTCCTGAATCCGGAACGCATCTCAATGCCCGATATCGATACCGATTTTCCTGATGATCGCCGTCAGGAGGTGATCGACTATGTCTACCGGAAGTACGGCAGCGAACATATTGCCAATATCGTGACCTTCGGCACGCTCGGGGCCAAGCAGGTCATACGTGACGTCGGCAGGGTGCTCGACATCGATAAACGAGACATCGACATGCTGGCAAGGATGATCCCCAATACGCAGAAGATCACCTTAAGTGAAGCGCTCAGGCAGAATGCGCGCCTGGCCCAGGTCGTCAATGCCGAGAGACGCTATCAGAAGCTGTTCCGCATTGCGCAGAAGCTGGAAGGACTTCCCAGACATACGAGCCTCCATGCGGCAGGCATCGTCATGAGCCGTCTGCCGCTGCAGCAGGTCGTGCCGGTCATGCAGGTGGAAGAGGGCATGGCGACTGTTCAGTATACAATGGAACATCTTGAAAGCAGGGGACTGATCAAGATGGACTTCCTGGGTCTGCGCAATCTGACGATCATCGATGATATCGTCAGACGCATTCAGAAAGAAGACCCTGGCTTCAGGATCATGGATATCCCGATGGATGATCCGGCAGCCTATGAAGTATTCCGTACCTGCGATACGACAGGCATTTTCCAGTTCGAATCATCGGGCATGAAAAACCTGCTGAGAAAGATGAAGCCTGACTGTTTTGAAGACATCGTCGCGGCGCTTGCACTGTACAGACCGGGACCGATGGATAATATCCCGGTCTATCTGAACAACCGTCAGGACCCCGCGAATATCAAATATCCCGACAGCAAGCTTGAGCCGGTACTGAAGAGCACATACGGCGTCATGATCTACCAGGAACAGGTCATGATGACAGCGAGGATCGCTGCCGGCTTCACGCTGGGCAAGGCGGACGTGCTGCGGAAAGCCGTTGCAAAGAAAAACATGACCGAAATGGAAAACCTGAAGCAGGATTTCCTGACAGGATGCCGCAAGAACGGCTATCCTGACGCGGTGAGCGAATCACTGTTTGCCTGGATCGAAAAATTCGCCGGATACGGCTTCAACCGGTCTCACGCAGTCGCCTATGGCGTGGTGGCTTATCAGCTGGCATACCTGAAGGCACAGTATCCGCTGTATTTCTACTGTGCCCTGATCGACTCCGTGATCGGAGATGATACAAAGTGCGCCCAGTACATTGATGAATGCAGAAGGCGCAGGATCAGTGTGTCCGGCCCGGATGTCAGCCTCAGTGAAGCAAACTGTACGGAGGTCAAGGGAAAGCTCGTGCTTCCGCTGACAGTCGTCAAATCGATCGGCGAACATGTCGCGGATGAGATCCTGGCTGAACGCGCACAGAAACCGTTTGATGATTATTTTGACTGTGTCGTCAGACTGAGCTGCCTGAAGATCAGCCGCAAGATGTTTGAGATGCTGATAGATGCAGGCGCGTTTGACTGCTTCGGAGAGAACCGCAGCACGATGAAGGGCTCGCTTGATGAAGCCCTCAGCTATGCTGATCTTGTCAGGATCGAAAAGGGCGGCATGAGCCTGATCGATATGTCGCTTGTTTCCAAACCGGTGATGATCCGCATGGCGGATGATGAAGCAGTCAGAAGCGAATGTGAAAAACAGGCGCTGGGATTCTATATCGGCACGCACCCGATCGCTTTGATGCGCAGAAAATACGATCTGAATACCGAATCGATCGCTGCCCTGAAGGTTTCCGGCGGCGAAGTGACGGGGTTTGCAATGATCCAGAAAGTGCATCAGCACAGGACGAAGAAAGGTGATATGATGGCATTCCTGAATGTCATGGATGAAACGGGAAACATCGATCTGACCGTCATGCCGAATCTTTACAGGCAGTACGGGCAGGACCTGGTGAAAGGGAATTACATCCTGTTTCATGGTAGAATAGAAAAAGAAGATTCCTGCCTGTGCGGGAAACTGAAGGTTTTGAAAGCGGAAAGGAGAAGATGATGGCCAGAATACTGATCGTGGATGATGAAAAGAATATCCGGGAGGTCGTCCGTGAGTATGCTGTACTGAACGGATATGAGACCGATGAAGCAGAAGAGCCTGGAGAAGTCGATGAGACGGATACTATAG
>CAMOPG010000149.1:0-5996 GCA_946622165.1 uncultured Erysipelotrichaceae bacterium | reverse complement strand
AAAAAGGCCGCCACTGGAGCGGTCTTCATTCAACTGAACTTATCTGTTGTAGAATTCAACGATCAGAGCTTCATTGATTTCCTGATTCAGTTCGCTGCGTTCAGGAAGACGTACGAATGTACCCTTCTTGTTTTCTTTGTCGACATCGACATATGCAGGAGCTGTAATGTTGGCTTCAAGAGCTTCGTTGATGGCTTTCATGTTGCGTGCTCTTTCACGAACAGCAATGACGGAACCCGGCTTGATCTCTGCTGAAGGGATGTCCACTTTCTTTCCGTTGACTTCAATGTGTCCGTGGTTGACAAGCTGACGTGCACCTGCACGGGTTCTTGCGAAGCCCATACGGTATACCAGGTTGTCGAGACGTGATTCAAGCAGAACGAGGAAGTTAACACCTGCCATACCTTCCATCTTGGAAGCCTTTTCGAACAGGTTGCTGAACTGACGTTCGCTTACGCCGTACATGTTGCGGACTCTCTGCTTCTCACGAAGCTGTGTGCCGTAACCGCTCAGTTTTACGCGCTTTGTAGGTCCATGCTGACCCGGAGCATAAGTGCGCTTCTTAAGCTCCTCACCGGTTTCGAGTACTGAGAAGCTCAGACGTCTGGACTTCTTCCATACCGGTCCTGTGTAACGTGCCATGTTTTTGTTTCCTCCTTTAATGGCCGAGAAACAACAACAGGTACAGATCATCACTGCAGGGTGTCCTTATTGGTCATTTCACCGTTGCAGCAGGTTACTCTGATAACATAATCGCTAAGGACGCCTGATGCAGGACTCTGTAAGCTGCTATCATTTGACGCAACAATGATAATATCAGATTGATACATCAGAGTCAATCATTTCTTCATCTCATCAAAAATCAAAGGAAGCTCTATGCCGGGCATATCGCTTCCTGTTCCTATAATCCTCAGAAATCCTTTTCCATGTGATGCTTGATGATCACACGGATAATATCAGCTGCCAGATCGATATCATCGTTGCAGACAGTATAACGGTACTGTGAAGCCTGTTCCAGTTCCTTCGCTGCCTTGGCAAGTCTCTGCTGGACGATCTCTTCAGGTTCTGTCTTCCTGCCTCTGATCCTCCGTTCAAGCTCTGCCATATCCGGCGGTACGATGAAGATCGTCAGTGCATCCGGACATTTCTCCCTGACCTGTCTGCATCCGTCAACTTCGATCTCAAGCAGGACATTTTTGCCTTCATTGCGAAGCTTCTCAACGCCCTTCAAAGGCGTGCCGTAATAGTTTCCGACAAACTCCGTCCATTCCAGAAGACCGCCTTCTTTGACAGTCTGCAGAAATTCCTCTTTGGTTACATAATAATAATTAACGCCTTCCTGTTCCCCTTCACGCATAGCTCTGGTCGTCATGGATACGGAATAGGAAAGATTCAGATCCGGATCATCCATAAACTGCTTCAATACAGTGCCCTTGCCGACTCCGGAAGGACCACTTACTACGATCAACAATCCACGTTTCATGTTTTGCCTCCGATATTTACATAAAGATTAAACGCTCTATGCATAAAATGTCAACGTATTATGAAAAACCGGGGAACCCTGTTATAATACCAAACGGGTGATTTTATGGCTTTAGACGGCATTCTTTTATATAAAGCGATCCCCGGTCTGCGAAGCATCCTTCCGGCCAGGATCCAGAAGATCTATCAGATCTCGACGACCGAGATCCTTTTCCAGCTGCACTGCTCTGCCGGAAAACAGCAGATGCTGATATCCTGCCATTCACAATACAACCGCATCCTTCTGTCTCACCGCTCCTACCCGACGCCAAGCGAACCGGGCAGCTTTGTCATGCTGCTGAGGAAATACCTTGAAGGCTCGATCATTGAAAAGATCGAACAGGCAGGTCTCGACAGATGGTGCACGTTTACGATCAACCGGCACAATGAGATCGGAGACCGGGAGATCCTGAGACTGGTTGTCGAGCTGATGGGCAAATACGCCAATGTCATCCTTGTCTCACAGCAGAACAGGATCATTGACGCAATGAAGCGCATCCCTCCGTTTGAGAACAACAGACGGACGGTACATCCCGGCGCTGAATTCATTCCGACGCCTCCCCAGGATAAAAAGGACCCTTTCAAGGACTTTGCTGTTGATGCAGACAAGACGCTGACAGCCCAGTATGCCGGGTTCTCGCCGTTCCTGTCCAAAGAAGTCGAATACCGGATGGCACACGGGCAGTCCTTCAGTTCTGTGATGAAAGAGATCCGTAACTCCGACAGGCTTTATATTGCTAATCAGGACGGGGAAGCTGTCTTCCACTGCATCGAACTGACATCTATCGGTCAATGCGTCAGCTATCCCGTATTTGAGGGATTCGACATCCTGTATTACCACAAGGAAGAAAAAGACAGGATCAAAGAGATCACAGGCGATGTGTTCAAGGTCGTCCGCAGAGAGCTGAAGCATCAGAAACAAAAGCTTCCGCGCCTCTTGAAAGAATACGATGAAGCAAAAGACTGTGATAAATGGCGTGTCTATGGAGACCTGCTGTTGTCATACGGCATCCAGGATACCAAGGGAATGAGCTCCATTACACTGCAGGATTTTGAAACAGAACAGGATACTGTCATACCGCTGGACCCGAAGCTGGACGGCGTACGCAATGCAAGGCGCTGCTACACAAAATACAGCAAACTGAAAAAAGGACAGAAATACCTGGAAGAACAGATCGCGATCTGTGAGAACGAGATCGACTACTTTGAAGGCCTTCTGGAACAGCTGACACAGGCAGACTTCATCACGGCGTCCGAGATCAAGGATGAGCTTGTCAAAGGCGGATATATCCGTGAGAAAAAAGCCGTCAGGCACAGAAAAAAGAAGAAGGACAATGATCTGCCGAATATCACGGAATTCACCATGAAAAACGGCGTCCGGATCTCATTCGGCAGAAACAACCTGCAGAATGAAGCGCTGACATTCAAGATCGCGCGCAGAAATGAGACATGGCTCCATGCGAAGGATTACCATGGGGCTCATGTTGTGATCCATACATCCGACCCGGATGAAGAAACACTGCGTACTGCCGCCAATATTGCTGCATGCTTCTCGGCAGGCAGGAATTCCTCCAGTGTTCCCATCAACTGGTGCAAAGTCTCTTCATTAAAAAAGATTCCCGGCGCAAAACCGGGAATGGTACAGCTTGGTTCCTATAAAACGATCTATATTGACCCCGATCCCGAAGCACTGCGTCTTCAGGGTCTGGATGTCTCCTGATCTTCACCGGTTTCTGCATAATGCAGAAGCCTTTTTACTTCGTACATTCTGAGCTTGCGGTACTCTCCCTGCCTCAGCTTCGCGCAGTCTACGGTACCGTAGCGGATGCGTTCCAGACGGGTGACCTCGCTTCCGAAATGCTCGATCATGCGCCTGATCTGCCTGTTTCTGCCCTCTCTGATGGTGATCCGCATCTGGGTCTTTTTCCTTGTGCTGCTGGAAAGGATATGAACCTTTGCCGGCAGTGTTTTACCATCCTCCAGCACGATTCCCTTGCGCAGCTGATCCGCCTGTTCCTCCGTGAATTCTCCGGTGCATGATACCAGATATGTCTTCGGGAGCTTGTATCTAGGATGCATCATCTTATTGGCAAACTCGCCGTCGTTGGTCAGGATCAGAACACCCGTCGTATCGTAATCAAGACGTCCGACCGGGAAGATCCTCGCCTCTACATCCGGCATAATGGATACGACTGTCTGACGGCCTTTATCATCACTGACAGAACAGATCACACCCTTCGGTTTGTTCATTACATAATATACTTTTTCTTCACGTCTGAGCGGCTTGCCGTCAACTGTGATCACATCATTTACATCCGCCTTTGTGCCGGGTTCCGTTACGACTTTGCCGTTCAGCGTGACCCGTCCCTGGGCGATCATTTCCTCTGCCTTGCGCCTGCTGGCAATTCCTGCAGCAGCGATCAGTTTCTGTATACGTTCCATATCTTCCTCAATGTCTGTTCTGTGTGTTTCCCCAATATGCGCTTCCTGCTTTGGTAAAGTTGTTCAGGATCATAACAGGCACAGACGAGAACTTCTGATCCTCCTGTGCGAGCATTCTGCATGCGCTGAGGCGTTTTCTTCCGTCGACGCACTCATATCCCTCATCAGTCTCATTGACCTTCACAGCGATCGCTACGCCCCTGTGACGGATGCTGGATACAAGGTACTCATCAACATTGCATTCTTCCCACCGGATCTGATCCAGCGGTACCTTTTTATTGATCATCCTCTGCCTCTTCCTCTTCCATCAGTTCAGCCAGATTCAGTACTTCGGTTTCAAACAGCCGCATTGCCTGTGTGGTATCGACCGGAGGCAGCGGTGCATCCTTCTCACGTTCGATCCTTGTTTCCTGCTGGACGATCAGCTGTTTCCTGCTGCGTTTTCTCAGCCATACCATCAGCAATACAAACAGGATGATGAATGCCGTAAACCCGATCACGAGCCTGATGCGAAGCCATTCCGTATCATACGAGCTGTTTTCAGCAGTCAGCACTTCAACAGGATCATCACCGCCGTAGATATTGCTCGTCGATCTGCTCAGCACGGCATAGATGCCATCACCCTTCGTCATGAACGTGATCTGGTTGTCACTCTGTCTTGTATAGCACTTTCTGACTTCATGGAACTGCGTATCATAGCAGAGCACCGTAAACACATCAAACGGTGACGCACCCTCAGGCTTATCGACTGTCATCAGCATCGGGAAGTCGGTCGTTACTTCATGATAGTTCTTGAGAATGCGGAATGTGAAGCCTTCCTTCAGCTGGCTGTTCAGAAGATCCGCATATGTCTGCACTTCCGGAACATCCTGCACCCTGGAAGCCTGGATACGGTATGTATCCTCGAAGTATTCTCTCTTTTCCAGGGAATCCTCAAACGGCATAGCCAGCGTCAGACCGCTGACCGACAGGTTCAGGTCATTCTCATCAATAATGTAGCGGATCCGGTCATTGACTGCCCTGCGCACGATCCCGTCAAAACCGCGGAGCTGGCTCTGTGTCAGCTGCGGAACAGCTGTATCTTCGATCTGCTTCTTCAGACTGATGATATGGGCTGTCTGGACTTCGTTCAGCTCTTTGACAAGCTCATATCTGGCAGTCAGTTTGACGATATCATTGTAGATCTGGTTGGTGACGGATTCATCCACGCCCGACACACTGATCTCATATGACGTGCTGCATCCCGCATAATTCACACGGACAGCGTAATTCCCTTCTTTGGAGGTATCGAAGCTTTCGATCATGGATGTTGTGATCTGTACTGTCTCGGTTGTACCGTCCAGGAACGTGACTTCAAGCATGCCGCCCTGCAGATCCATGCGGTCATTGATCTCATAATTCTTCTTCGGAGCGTTCGATATTCTGATCGACTTGACATCCTTGTATATAGCTTTGTATGTATGATTTCCGGTATCCTCCCAGTGATCAAACAATGCATTGGGCTTTTCCGGGACGGATGCTGTTTCAATACATTCCGCAGGGATCACATAGGAAGCTTTTCTTGAGCCATCCGCAAAGAATCCGCTGTCCGCATTGTAAACGACTGACTTCGTTTCATCGGAGGTCATTCCCTCTCCCTTTAACAGCAATCCGATATCTTCAGCCCTGATATAACCCACGTCTTCACTGTAATCATATGAATAGCTCAGATCGACACGTCTGTTCTCATCAAGTGTCGCATCGCTCAGGATCCTGTACCACAGACCGGATTCATTTTCAATGGTATCAGTCACTGTAAATGCCGCATCGGGATTTGCCTTGGAACGGAACAGCTCCGTACCCGGAGCAGGCTCCCGATAGATCCATATCGCATCGTTTGATGTTTTCACTGCGATCGTTTCCTGATCAAGATCGGCTGAACCGAACTGTTCATCGATCTGCCGGTACATCGATGCGTAGAGCTCTCCCCAATACGGATCTGTTGAGTAATCAACATTCATGCCGGATGATTTGTTTCCGTAGAAAGCACCGTG
>CAMOPG010000148.1:0-6027 GCA_946622165.1 uncultured Erysipelotrichaceae bacterium | reverse complement strand
TACGGAAGATATGGTTTGGAAAGTGAAACAGCAGCTGCTTCTTCAAGTGTAACTGTTGACTCGAATATTGTTTTCATATGATCTGCTCCATCTTTGTCGTTATGAAGTTTAAAAATATATACATACATTATCCGGACTTCACACTGAAATCCATTTATATACAATCCAATTATATCAGCAGCCACATCGTATTATGAATATATTCATCATTTACAGCATGCCGGTTTGATCAAACCGGCAAAAAGAAAAAGGTCCCGCCAGCACGCAGGTCCTCATTCTAATAGGGGGAAAGAAATATCAAACTCTCATTTGATGATTCAATAATACTGAAAAGCTGTGTTATAAATATGCGAGAATTGTGAAAGATTCGTGAAATTCAGTAAAGTTTCTTCACATTCAGCCCCAACAACTCTGCAAATGCGACCGCCTGCTCTTCATTTACAGTCAATCCGCGCAGATTTTCCGGATCCACCATGATCCCGTCTATATGACTGTCAGACAGATCCAGGCCGCTCATCTTCGTATCGATCCATTCAGATTTTGTGAAATTACAGTTCTCTATACTGACGTCTGAATGCTCGACCATCGACATGCCTGCCTGTTCCATGATCATATCCTTCAGGATGACACGTTTCATCTTACTGCCGTTCAGATTCAGGTAGCTTCCCTGGCACCCTTCCATGACTGTATCCTGCATCACTGCAGCAGTCAGTTCCGTACCCATCAATCTGCATGTCCTGATCTGCACTCTGCGGAATACCGAGGCGTTCATATTGATATTGCTGAAGTCACAATGATCAAACACCGCATCTGCAAACAGGCAGTTTTTCATATCGCCTGTGAATCTCACATTATGAAATGTACATTCATAGAACTCTTTCATATTCAGTGATCTTTCACATGTCTCATTTTCGAATTTCTTGTTTTCGATGCGGATCTGTCTGCCAGTATCAGACAGTTTTGCATTGACCGGGTCTTCACTGAATTTGGGTTCAGCAGGTTTATTGATCTTCTTTTTGTTCTCTTTTGCCATACAGAAACTATATACTATCCAAAAGAAATTGCATCTGTTTTGAAAAAATTTTCTTTTTCTCTATCTTTTTTTGTAATTTACTGTATAATAATTGAGCACATGCCCCCATAGTAAAAAGGATATTACAAACCCCTCCTAAGGGTTAGTTGCAGGTTCGATTCCTACTGGGGGTGCCATAGTTTATAACATCGGGATGTAGCGCAGCTTGGTAGCGCACATCGTTAGGGACGATGGTGTCGCAGGTTCAAATCCTGTCATCCCGAGACACAGGCCTTTGTTTAGAAATAAGCAGAGGCTTTTTACATGTTAAGATTTCACCTGTTTGGTATGACTGCACTGTTGTTCAAATATATAATAAGTGCATGAAAAAAGATGTACGCAGACTGCTGGCAGCTATGATCATCCTGTTATCCGGTATTCTGGAAATGTTCCTGATCCACCGTTACCCGGATTTCTTTTTTCCGGGCTACCGTCTGTTCTCAAAGAAATGGCTGTCACTGATTGCATATCTGATGTCATTTACACATCATTCGGTATGGGATGCCGGTGCGCTCTGCCTGGTCCTTCTGCTCATATACTTCCTGATCCGCTGTGTCATAAAGAAAAAGGGCTTTCTGCATGTACTCAGCATTGCCCTGCTGACTGCTTCCATACTTGCCTTTTCCGCTTTTCAGGGATGGCTGGGCAATCATTATGCACCGAAGCTTTCAGCGGAAATATCACTGGATGTCAGCCGGTATACAAAAGAAGAACTGTATGAAACCACTGAATACTATTATCTGAAAGCAGCGGAATATGCCGGACAGATCGAACGGGATGCTGAAGGACATGCCCTGAAGCATGATCTGAATGAGACAGGAAACACCGCAGGTGCATCCTATCTGTCCCTTGCAGAGCAGTATCCTGTATTTAAAGGTTCATCTGTACCGGTCAAGCATTTTACGCTGATCGGAGAATATCTTCTGTACAACGGCATTACCGGCATGTTCATGCCGATCACCGCAGAAGCATCCGTTCCTGCCAATGTACCGACGATCCCGCTCCCCTTTACCATGTGTCATGAAGCAGCGCACAGACTGGGCATCGCAAGTGAACAGGAAGCCAACTTCTGTGCATTCCTTGCGTGCCGTGCAGGTACAGACACGTACTTTTTATACAGCGGCTATTACTCAGCATTTACCTACTGCTACAACTCACTGTACTCTGCCGACAAGGACAAAGCTGTTGAGCTCTATCATCTCTATGACGATCTGGAAGGCATCCGGCTGGTTCAGCTCGACCAGCAGGATACCCGCAAAGCATACAGCAAATATGACTCTCCGCTGCAGGAAGTCAGCGATCATATCAATGACACCTATCTGAAGACCTTCTCCCAGGAAAGCGGGATCCGCTCTTATGGAGAAGTCACGGATTATCTGATCGCATGGTATCTTGCCGGCAATGACAATTCATAAGTGAATCATTCTGTATTTCCCGGGAAACAAATACTTCCCGGGAACTTTCGTCCCCGGGAAGCAGGATTTGCATCATTTTATGGTCTGATTACATCAGTTTGCGGAACATTGCTTCAAATTCTTCGAGAGAAGCAGGTCTCGGGTTGCCGGGTGCGCATGCATCAGCTGCTGCAGACTGGCAGAGGAACGGGAGATCTTCTTCCTTCAGTTTTTCAAGCTTTGTCGGGATGCCTACATCAACGGACAGCTGACGTACTGCGTCAACAGCTGCCTTGCGGTATGCAGCCTGATCCATGCCTGTTGTATCAACGCCAAGAGCTTCAGCGATATCCTTGAACTTTTCGCCTGTGCATTCAGCATTGAATTCCATAACGATCGGCAGCATCATTGCGCATGCAACACCGTGCGGTGTGTCATAAACTGCACCGAGTGTATGAGCCATGGAATGAGCGATGCCAAGACCGACATTGGAGTAAGCCATAGCTGTAACATACTGTGCCAGAGCCATGCCTTCACGTCCGTCAGGATCGTTCTGAACAGCCTTGCGGAGGTTCTTTCCGATCAGTTTGATTGCTTCGAGGTTGAGTGTATCAGAGAGTTCCCATGCAGCAGCTGTTGTATAGCCTTCGATTGCATGTGTCAGAGCATCCATACCTGTGGATGCTGTGAGGCCTTTCGGCATGGAGCTCATCATATCCGGGTCAACGACAGCGACATCAGGAATATCGTTGGGGTCTACGCATACGAACTTACGCTTGCGCTCTACGTCTGTGATAACGTAGTTGATCGTGGATTCAGCACCTGTGCCGCCTGTTGTCGGAACAGCGATCGTGAATACTGTACGGTTCTTTGTCGGTGCAACACCTTCCAGGGAACGTACATCAGCGAATTCAGGGTTGTTGACGATGATGCCGATGCCCTTGCCTGTATCCATGGAGGATCCGCCGCCGATCGTGATCATGAAGTCAGCACCTGATTCAAGATATGCTTTTACACCGTTCTGTACGTTTTCGATCGTAGGATTCGGTTTGATATCGGAATACAGTGCAAACGGAATTCCGTTCTGTTCAAGAAGATCTGTAACTTTTGCTGTTACGCCGAACTTGATCAGATCAGGGTCTGAAGCAACGAAAGCTTTCTTGAGTCCTCTTGACTTGATGATGCCGGGGATCTCATTGATCGCACCGTGTCCATGATAAGAAATGCCATTCAAAACAAAACGATTAACTGCCATATTTGTCTCCTTTTCTTCAGTTTTGATTGAAGCCATGTTCCCGTAAAGGGAAGTTACGATTATATTTTAACTCGTTCGTGAAATAAATAACAGGTTTTCGCTCCAGTACTTTTCCTGAGGGCCTTCTCAGAAACGGTCAACGGGGTTATGTTTGTATTGACCGCAGCGGTTAACAGAGGTGCTGTATGAACCCGAAGTTTTATAATCTTCCTCCCGAGAAACAGCAGGCCGTGATCAACGCCGGTTTTCATGTATTCTCTCAGAATTCATATAAGAAAAGTCCGATGAGCGAGATCGCTGAAGCAGCAGGCATCAGCAAATCCCTCCTGTTCCACTATTTCGTCAACAAGAAAGAACTGTATCTGTTCCTGTGGGATACCTGTGCCCGGATGACTGTGGAAGAAATGATGAAGAACGGATGCTATGAACAGTCAGATCTGTTTGACAGTATGGACAAAGGCATGCAGGTCAAACTGGAACTGATGCGGAGATATCCTGATATCGGACTGTTTGCGATCAAAGCCTTTTATGAAAAGGATCCTGAGGTACGAAATGAGATACACAACAGCATGAATCATTATCTGCAGATCCATGCGGCAGCCAAGCTTGCTGCACTGGACCCGGATGACTTTCTGCCCGGCATCGATCTTGATCTGATGTACCGGGAGATGTATCTGGCTTCCGAGGGGTATCTTTGGGAGAAAATGCAGAAAGGAAACATCAATGTCATTGAAATGGAAAAGGACTTCCGGAAGCTGATCGATTTCTGGAAATCCATCTATATGCGGAAGCAGAAAGGAGCTGACCGGAAATGAAGGAATGCATCTATGAAACAGCCTCCGGCAACATCCATTACTGGATCAACGATATCAGACCGGACAGGAAAACACTGGTAATGCTGGCAGGATTAACAGCTGACCATCATCTGTTCGATAAACAGATCGAAGCATTTGAACAGGAATATAACGTATTTGCCTGGGATGCACCGGGTCATGCCGCATCACGTCCCTTCCGTCTGAACTTTACTCTGATGGATAAAGCAGAATGGCTCCATGAGATCCTTGTGAAGGAACAGATCACAAAGCCCATCCTGATCGGTCAGTCCATGGGCGGTTATGTATCGCAGTGCTTTATGCAGAAATATCCGGGTGAAGCTGCCGGCTTCATTTCCATTGACTCAGCACCTCTGAAGCGCTGTTATGTCACTGACGCAGAGATCTGGATGCTGAAGCGCACAGAACCGATGTATCGTGCATTCCCATGGAATGTATTGAAAAAGATCGGCGCGGATGGTGTTGCGGAAACTGAATACGGAAAAACACTCATGCGGCATTTTGTGGATACCTATGAAAAGGATGAATACTGCAGACTGGCAGGTCATGGATTCAATATGCTTGCTGAAGCCATGGAAGCGGATCTTCCCTATGTCATTGACTGTCCGGCAGTCCTGATCTGCGGTGAAAAAGATCAGGCAGGCTCCGCAAAGAGCTACAACAAGCGCTGGTCCAGGAAAGAAGGTCTGCCGCTGATACGGATCGAAAACGCAGGTCATAACGCAAACACTGACAAACCGGAAGAAGTAAACCTGATCATCCGTAATTTTGCGGAATCGCTGAAGAAAGAAGCATAATACTATGACAAAACAGTTATTCATATCTGCCCTGGTCAAGTATTTTTCAGGTATCGCAGCACTGATGATCCTGACCTTTATCCCGGCAGGAACCTTTGCATACAGACAGGCCTGGCTGCTGCTGGGCATCCTGTTTATCCCGATGTTCATAGCAGGCGTGGTCATGATGATCAAGAGCCCTGAACTGCTGAAGAAACGCCTCAACATGAGAGAAAGCGAGTCGGAACAGAAGTCCGTGATCCTGTACAGCGCCATCATGTTCATTGCGATGTTTGTATCTGCAGGTCTTTCCTACAGGTTCAATTTCCTGATGATCCCTTATACAGGGAGTCTCATTGCGGCGGCTGTCTTCCTGCTTGGATATGTCCTGTGGGCTGAGGTACTGCGTGAAAACGAATATCTCTCACGTACCATTGAAGTACAGGAAAACCAGAAAGTGATCGACACCGGATTGTACGGTGTGGTACGTCACCCCATGTACATGGCTACGCTTCTGATCTTCCTGTCCATGCCCCTGATCCTCGGATCCGTCATTGCTTTTCTGATCTCACTGGTCTATCTTCCGATCATTGCCAAGCGCATCAGGAATGAAGAAGAGGTGCTGGAAGAAGGACTGGAAGGATACAAGGAATATAAGCAGAAAGTCAGATACCGTCTGATCCCGTATATCTGGTAA
>CAMOPG010000147.1:0-6127 GCA_946622165.1 uncultured Erysipelotrichaceae bacterium | reverse complement strand
GATACTCGTTACACTTTCCGGGATCTCAATATGCGTGATACTTGAATTCTGGAATGCATATGATGCGATCGTCTCTGTCCCTTCCGGGATACTGACTGTTTCCAGCGATGTACATCCGGAGAACAATGATCCTCTCTGACCGGAGGATGCGCCATGTTCATTGATGGACGTTGTATAGTTCTTCGGGTAATTCACTGTTGTCAGTGCTGTATCGTTACGGAATACCATGTATCCCATTGTTGTAATACTGTCAGGGAGTTTGATCTCTTCCAGTGATGTGCAGTTCTCGAATGCATATGCATAGATCGTTGTCAGTCCCTCGGGGAGTTCTACCTTTATCAGATCTGAACATCCGGAAAAAGCTTTTGAATTAATAACAGTAACCTGCATCCCTTCGATCTGTGCAGGTACGGTAAGAACAGTATCACTTCCTGTATATTTCGTGATCGTGATCTGTTCATTATTCACTGTATATTCATAATCACCGGAAGTATCAAAAGCTTCAGAATCCTCTGTATCCTGAGGAGCTTCTTCCGCATATACAGCATCTTCGGTTTCTTCCGCAGACTCACCTTCAGTTGTTTCCTGTTCTTCCGGAACAGTTTCTTCGACTGTAACTTCAGATTCTTCAGTAACCTCAGTCATCTCTTCCTGAGTTTCCTCAATCACTTCCTGAACTTCTTCAACGGTTTCTTCTTCCGTCGCTATTTCCTCTTCTGCTTTTACAGGCGTCTGGACTGAATTAAAAGCGAGCAGCAGACTTATCATGCACGAAAGGACCTTTTTCAACTGATTATTCATATCTTCCCCCTAATGCAAACAGCAATCGCATATTTAATCAGATTATAACAAATTGTTTAAGGTCTATTTCTGTCAACCAGACATGCTGTTTGCATAGCTTTATTTCTGCATTCAAAAACTGCAGCATCCCCGGGTTTGAGCTGTCTGCACAAACCAGTCTGCTGCAGTTCTTCAGTCTGCTGATTCTTATCAATAATCACTCAGGATCGGATTCAGGATCCACTGTATTGGGATTCAGTTCATTATCGATTCCCATGTTCGCAACCTTCCATGTATCACCGGACTTCATCAATGTCATCTGATATCCGATATGCCATGTTCTGTGTACTTCACCATTATCGGCAAAATAGTCGAATACAACGTGGGCAAGCATCGTATCATCATCAAGCTTGATGCATTTCAGTACTTTTTCATTGGAGAAATTGGAGATGGAATGAGATGTAAACCAGTAATTCTGTACAGTCTGATATCTCTGATACCAGTATGACTGTGTGAATGAGATGGCTGCTACATCACCGAGTGTTGCTTCCTGTGCAGGGAACTTTGCGATCGTTTCGCCGTACCTGATGATCATATCCAGGATGTTCTGATCCGTCACCTCTTCACCGACGATCAGGTTTCCGCTCAGTACGTTCTTTACATTTGCTGTTTTCGCAATACCGCTGATCGTTATTTCAGGTTCTCCCAGCAGTCCTTCGATCCGGTAGATATCCATATGCGGCACAGTTGTTCCTGAGGGCATCTGTGAGCATACTGCTGCAGGAACATCGGCTTCTACAAGCATATCCTTTGTAAACGGAATATCGTTTACGGAAACAAGTGAGCCGGCAGGTACTTCCAGTGTATAGGATTCCTGTCCCTTTAACGGCACAGCAAGTTCCCATTCATTTCCGTTCTTCAGCAATGATGCATCAGCGATCGCTGCTGTATCGGAATAAATACGGTAAGAAACAGAGTCCCCCGTTTCTCCTGTTTTCACAGCATGAAGCGGTTCAGACTGTACAAACAGTTTTGCCAGTTTCTCGTTGTAAACATTTTCCGTATCATAGCCGGCAGAGATCTTCTGTGTTGTTTCATAGATGCCTTCAAACTGATTGGCAGATAAACGTTCAATATATGAGTTCATTGCTGTTTCCGGCATAGCCGCGTCTTCTTCAGCATATTTTTTCGCCTGTGAACGCACATACAGCTGACCGCCGCCGAATGACGCCGCTGCTGTCAATGCCGCAAACAGGATCACCATAGAGGGTCTGACTTTTCTCTTTGCCATTATTCATCCCCCCTGACCAGAAGAACCGAAGGAAGGTTTCTGGAATCATACATTGATACCGGATAATGAACATATCTGCCGTTATAGATCATGACGCTTGAATTTCCGCCGTCCAGATTGCCGGCCATAACAGCCTCATAATCCTGGAAGATCTTTACGACATCTTCATACTTTGCACCAAAGGAAGAAGGTCCTCTTCCATCAATGACCAGCAGCAGGAATGTACCGTCTTTGGTCTGTCCTACAGCAGTTCTGGGATTCAGGTTATTCAGATTGTCTGTACCCGGAACATAGGTAACTTTGCCGTTTGTAATAAACGTCGGTCCGAATGTGACCGCTTCAACAACACCCATATCCAGAGCACCCTGTCCGGTCGTTGTCAAAGTCACAAGCTTATGATCCTTTGTAATACCCAGGATCGGCTGAGGAGATCCGCCGCTGATCAGTCTGCCGTTGATGATCGTGATTCCGGCAGGAATACTGCCGTTGCCTGTACCGCCTGCATCTTCAAAACCGCCGCCGTTGATGCCGGCAAGTGCTTTATGCATTTCAACGTAGTCTTCCAGTTCAGGTGCTGCTCTTCCGCTTCCCATATCCGGATTGATCGCAACAAACACCTTTTTCGGGTCCTTCACGACCATCATGTATCCTTCATATGTTGCGGAATAAATATGCTCAATATATACGCCGTCTCCGTTTGTGTCCGGATCGATCTCTTCCTCCGACAGTTCAGACAGCAGTGCTTCATTTGCATCAGCGGTCTGATCCGGTGCTCTGAGAGCTGCCAGCTGCTCGGCACCAAGCACTTTTTCAGCCAGTTTGTATTCCATGGAGCCGCTGCTCAGTTCCCTGACTGCCTGCTTTGTATAAGCCGGATGATCTCCTCCGTACTTTTCTTCCGCAAGGGACAATACCGTATAAGCACCGCCAGCAGCTGCTGTCAGAAGACACAGCACCAGCGTCAGCAGCGGTGATAGTCCGATCCGTTTCTTCTTTGTCATAACCTTCCCCCTGTTGTTTCAGATCTTCAGTCCGAATTCTTCCGGTCTGAAGGATGGGCATACGCTTTCATTGGTAGCGATCACACTGGATGCCAGAACAGTTCCGATCTCGCATGATTCTTTCAGCGTCTTGCCGTATGTCAGTCCGACCGCAACCCCTGCAAAGAACGCATCCCCGCAGCCGGTCGTATCTATAATATCTACATTTTTCGCAGAACAATAACCTGAACCGCAGCCTGTCTCAGTATACGCAGCTCCGTTCTCGCCCATTGTTACGACCAGGCGTCTGATCTTGGCCTGCTCAGCACGGCCTCTGATATCTTCTGCCAGTTCCTGTGCGCTGCAGTGATCGTAGTTGACCGAAAACAGCAGACCTGCCTCCTGCTGATTGCATACAAGGCAGCTGACCTTTTCCAGCATTCCTCTGCGTTCCATTGCGATCGACATATTGGAAACAACAGCATACACTTCTTTCTGATACTGTTCTGCCAGTTCCAGGATCCTGCTGACCAGGTTCTCTTCCATATCGATTTCAATGACAATGCTGTCTGCCGAAGAGAAGATCTCATCCCCGTATTCATCCAGTATCGTTTCGATCTCCGAAAGATCGGGACGCTTGGAAATCGAAGCAGTAACATCTCCCTGATTATCAAAAACCGCAAGCCAGGTACCCAGTCCGTCCGCTGTGCGCCTGATATACTTCGTATTTACTTTTTTCCGTTTCAGTCTGTCCAGAACGTCAGTTGATATGCCGCTTTCATCAACAACGCTGATAAAAGTCGGCTTCAGATGAAGATTGGCAATATCTTCCGCAACATTTCTGCTGACACCGCCATGAACCTGTACGACCCTTCCGACATTTCTGCCTCCGGGAATATATTGTGAGAGCGGATATCCTTTAATATCCACAAATACTGCGCCAAATACAGCAATTCCCATGTCACCGTCCCCTTTTTACTCAAACAATGATAACAGGAACATCCTCCGAAAAGTTAAAAAAAGCGAACAATTCGCAAAAATATTAATTCGGTTACCGAAATATATTGACAGCATTCGCGTTTGTGATATATTTAGTTCGGTTACCGAATTATTAAGAGGTACAGGAGGTATTAAAATGAGAGAACTTACAGTCAATGAACAGCTGTTCCGCAGACTGATGCACCTGCAGAGAAGAATGCGCATGAGTATGCCGGAGCCCCGTCATCCCGAAGGTCCGATGAACGAGAACCGTCCTCCTGAGGGTCCTGAAAACTGCCAGCGTCCGCCGATGCACAGACGCCCGCCTCTCGCCAGAGAACATCTTCTGCTGACCATCTCTTCCAGAGAAGGCATCCATCAGAAAGAACTGGCTGAAATGATGCACGTCAATCCTTCTTCAATGTCTGAATTTATCAACATACTGGAAGACGAGGGATACATTGTACGCAATGCCGATCCCGAAGATAAACGTGCAACCTTGATCACCCTGACCGAAAAAGGAAGTGCCCGTGCAGCCGAGATCCGTGATGAACGGGAAGAGCGCTTCAGCAGACTTTTCGGTTCACTGAGCGAAGAGGAAAAAATACAGCTCAATGATCTGCTTGGCAAGATCATCGGAAACAAAGAGCACAGCCCGCGTCACAGGCACCACAGGCACAGCGAAGAAACAGCAGAATGATCTGCGATACAGCAATAAGGAGACACACATCTCCTTTTTGTTTTTCCGCCATAGAAAAAGAACTCCCGGATGCAAGATGGTCCGGAAGTTCGTGATATTTATTCAGATGCTCTGTCCCTGCATGTGTACACTTTTGTACCCGTGCATGTGTAGACAGCTGTTGCCTTTTCAGAGAATGTTCTGCTTTCCTTCTTGGAATCCAGATATGTGAATTCGCCGTTTTCGATCTTGAAGACCGTCATATCGGCTTTCATGCCTTCTCTCAGTTCTGTTTCCTTGTCCTTGATGCCCTGCAGTTCAACAGGTGCAGCGATCGTCTTGTTCAGGATCCACCACCAGGGCTTCTGCGTCAGTCCTCTGACTTTTGTCATAACAACACCGAGGTTGTATACCGGTCCTCTGATGTTTCCGCCGTGAAGATCACTGGAGATCGTATCTGTGAAGAAGCCTGCTTTCCACGCTGCTTCAGCTGTATCATAGCTGTATGCATTTGTTCCGTGGGACAGGTCAAAGATCACGCCTCTGTCTCTGCCGTCCAGAACACACTGCTTGATGTGTCCTTCATCGTCAACGACCTTCATAACTTCACTGTTGCCTGCGAGTGTATGGCAGAGCACATCGCCCTTCTTCAGATAAGTGAGCAGTTTTTCTACACCGATACGGCTGCGCGGTGCATGAACGGCGATCGGCATATTCAGTTCATCTGCCAAAGATCTCAGCTGTCCCATGACATATTCAGGATCATAGCAGAACTTATCGTCGATCCTTGCCTTGAGTCCGAGCAGTTCATGTCTGTACCGATTGGCAACTTCGATCACCTTTTCACGGTCAATGTCTTCCGGTCCGTCAAAATCCGTCCGGTTGGCTGTTCCGCCGCATCCCCTTCTGGAAATGTTCAGATAGGACATGAAGCGCAGATCAGTACGCCAGAGATTGGTCTTTCTGTACTCTTCATAGTTTTCCGGTCCGAGTGAACCGAGATCCAGCGCATAAGTAACACCCTGTCTCAGCAGATCGTCCTGCGGACTGATGCCGCCTCCCTGACCTTCCACAAAGTTGGCGAAGTGGCAGTGTGCATCAAGCCAGCCAACAGTGACGTACATGCCCTCAGCATCGATCACTTCAGCTTCTTCGGTTTCAATATTTTCAGCGATCTTCGTAATGACGCCGTCTTCCACAAGGATGTCAGCCTTCTTTTCTTCCCCATTCAGGATGGAAAGAACAGTACCGTTCTTAACAACATATTTATTCAGCATATTAATATTCTCTTTCTTTTATATATTCAGCCATCATATTGACCGCTGACAAGATCAATTGTTATGAAATGAATGAATCAGAAGCACGGAATGAGAGTCATCGTGATCGCAACGGAAGCGATGCAGATGATCAGTGAAGGCA
>CAMOPG010000146.1:0-6253 GCA_946622165.1 uncultured Erysipelotrichaceae bacterium | reverse complement strand
TCACCACGATCCGTTCTGTACAGTCCGCGATGGATCCGTTTCCCGCTGAAGCTGCCCGGCAGGTGCGTGAATCACTTCAGGACATTGCCGGACACATTCATCAATAGTTCAGGCTCTTCTGCCAAGCAGTTTTCCGGCAGTGCTCATCAGAAGCCATACGATGAGATCCGCCACAACGATCGTTGAACCGACCGGCGTGCCGAGCAGGATCGCCGCGATCATGCCGGCCAGCGCACAGCATACGGAGATCACTGCCGCGCATATCGTGACGTTCCGGAATGAACGGAACAGAGCCATTGCCGAGACAGCCGGGAATACGATCAGGGCACTTATCAGCAATGATCCGACCAGGTTCATCGCAAGCACGATGATCAGGGCACTGGAAGCTGCCAGCACCAGATTGATCCGCTCCGCGCCAACGCCTGCCGCTTTGGCAAAGTCCTCATCAAATGTGACCGCAAAGATCCGGCTGTACAGCAGAACATAGATCACCAGCACAAGCGCTGACAGGAATACACAGAGCCAGACCTCCGATGCCTTCAGCGTCAGGATACTGGTTGCCCCGAACAGCGTGCTGCACACATCCCCTGCCACATTGGAGGATGTTCCGGATATATTCATGAGCAGATAGCCCACAGCAAGTGCTCCGACAGATATCATTGCGATCTGCGCATCGCCTCCGATGCGTTTTTGTTTTCCGCCTTTCAGCAGAAGGACCGCCGCCAGTACCGTGACCGGCAGGATCACGATCATCTTCTGATCTGTCAGCTTGAGCACAGTCGCTGCGCACATGGCGCCGAATGCCACATGCGACAGACCGTCCCCGATATGTGAATAACGCTTCAGTACCAGCGTCACGCCGAGTATGGACGCTGTCAGAGAGATCAGGACCCCGGTGATCAGCGCATAGCGCACAAAGGGGTACTGGAGATACATCATCAGCTGTGCGATCATCAGGCACGTCCTCCGAAGAAGTCATCCTTCTTGCCGAACCAGGCCTCTTTTCCGAATGACAGGATACAGTCTGCGTACTTTTCCGCCGCCTCCAGGTCATGCGTGATCATGATCACCGTCATGCCCGATCTGTGCAGACGGGATATCATGTCATACATCTGTTCTGTTGTTTCCGGATCAAGTCCTGTGACAGGCTCATCCAGTACCAGCAGTCTGTCTGCCGCGCACAGTGCTCTTGCCAGCAGCACACGCTGCTGCTGTCCTCCGGACAGTTCCTGGAAACTCTTATGCTTCAGATGGATGATCCCCATCTGTTTCATTTTTTCGTCCGCATTTTCATGATCCTGCTTCTGCATGAAGAAGCGGAAGCCCGGACGGCTGATACAGCCGGAAAGGACGACCTCTTCCACACTGGCCGGAAAATCACGCTGCACAGCGGACTGCTGCGGAACGTATCCGATCTTCCCCTGCACCTCAGGCGCAAATGTGATCGTACCGCCCATCGGGCTGAGAATGCCCAGGAGCGTCTTCAGAAACGTTGTTTTGCCGGAGCCGTTTTCTCCGACAACGCACAGGTAGCTGCCTTCCTCCAGGGTTAAAGAAAGGTTTTCAAAGACGGGTATGCCTTCATATCCGCTCTTCAGGTCCTTGCATGTCAGTACTGCCATATGACCTCACCTGACTCCTGCCGCATAGCAGGATTCACACAGTCCATAGAATACGGTCCTGCGGTGATCTACATAGAAACCATGCTCTGCTTTGATGTGCTCTTCCAGCTTCTCCACCTCACCACAATGCAGATGGATGATCTGACCGCATGAAAGGCATCTGCAGTGACAGTCACTGTGTTCTCTCACATCTCCGTATACATAGCAGGCCGGCGCATTTTCATCGACGATGTACTTCGTCACCTCTCCGTCCTCAGCCAGTTTGTCCAGGTTTCTGTATACCGTTGTCAGGCCGATCGAATTTCCCTGTTCGGCCAGTCCGTGATACACATCGGACGCGCACAAATGCCTTCCTTCATGTTCTTTCATATACTGCAGAAGCTTTGCCTTCTGCGATGTTTTATATCCGGATCGTCTCATTGTATTACCTCCGATTTGAAAACGGTTTTCATTTTAGAATTATACAGCTCTTCTGTCAAGCCAGGCAGCCTTACGCTCCTCACTGCATTTTTTCATCCATTTGTTTTCATTCGCAGTACAATAGAGCGCAAAGGGTTGGAATTGAATTATGGGAACATTTGATCAGTTTATTGAAGACCTGGACGGGTTTGTCTGGGGACCATGGATGCTTGTTCTTCTGGTCGGGACCGGTTTATACCTGACGATACGCCTGAAAGCACTGCCATGGCGGAGGATCGGCTACGCGCTGAAACTGGTATCAGTAAAGGAAGCACGCACAAATAAAAATAAGGGAGACGTTTCATCATTCTCGGCATTGATGACAGCCAGTGCCGCCACGATCGGTACCGGCAATATCATCGGCGTTGCCACAGCGATGTATTCCGGCGGTCCGGGTGCGCTTGTATGGATGTGGATCTCCGCGCTGTTCGGAATGAGCACAAAGTTTGCGGAATGCATGCTGGCGATCAAATACCGCGAAGTCAACTCCAAAGGAGAAATGGCCGGCGGTCCGATGTATACGATGAAGAACGGGTTCCGCAACAAGAAAGCAGGCATGTTCCTGGGCATCCTGTTTGCCGCACTCGCTACATGCGCATCATTCGGCATCGGCAATATGACGCAGGCAAATTCCATTTCCGATGCGCTTTCCAATACATTCTCCATACCGGCAATATTCACCGGCGCTGCCCTGACAGTGCTGACATTCATCGTCGTAGTCGGCGGCATCAGATCCATTTCCAAGGTAAGCGATATCCTTGTGCCGGCAATGGCTGTACTGTATGTTCTGTTCGGCCTGATCGTCATTATATGCAATTTCAGGAATCTCCCTTCAGGACTGCACGATATCTTCGTCATGGCATTTGATCCGAAGGCTGTCGGAGGCGGCATCATCGGTACGATCGTCGTATCCGTATCCAACGCCGTTCGCTACGGCATCGGCAGAGGATGCTTCTCCAATGAGAGCGGTCTTGGCTCCGCTGCCATTACAGCAGCCTGCTCAAACAGTGAAGATCCTGTTCATGAAGGCTACATCTTCATGATGGACACGTTCTTTGATACGATCATCATCTGCACGATCACAGGTCTTGTCGTGGCGTGCTCCGGCATGCTGGGAGGCGTCAATGAGGCAGGCCTTCCGCTCAAAGGCAGCGAGCTGGTCTCCTATTCGTTCTCGACCGTGCTTGGCGATGCAGGAAAATACGCCGTAGCCATCGGCATCATTCTCTTTGCCTTCTCAACGATCATCGGCTGGGAATATCACGGAGAAAAGTCACTGGAATTTCTGATCGATGATCCCAAGGCGATCATTGTGTACCGCGTGCTGTATTCTGCGCTTGTATTTATCGGAGCCACCCTGAAGCTGGAAACTGTATGGAACATCTCGGATATCATGAATGCATTGATGGCAGTGCCGAATCTGATCAGCCTGCTGGTACTCAGCTCCGTGATCGTTGAAGAGACCGAGCGCTATGAGCGCAAGATCGCAAAATAAAGAAGTACCTTTATCAGATACTTCTTCAGACGGTATGTTTCATACCGTTTTTTTTGATCAGTCGAGATCTTCGCCGTTGGATTCGCAGACTTTCTTGTACCAGTAGAAGGAATCCTTCCTGCTTCTGGAGAAGTCGCCTGTTCCGTCATCATGTCTGTTGACATAGATGAAGCCGTATCTCTTTGCGAACTCACCTGTTCCGGCAGAGACAACATCGATCGGTCCCCATGTCGTATAGCCGATGACCGGGACACCGTCCTCCGCAGCCTCACGCATTGCTTTGATGTGCTCACGGAAATAAGCGATCCTGTACGGATCATGAATGGAGCCGTCTTCCTCGACCTTGTCGAATGCGCCGAAGCCGTTCTCAACGACCATCAGAGGTACATGCGGGTAGCGGTCATGAATATAGTTCAGAGAATAGCGCAGTCCGTCCGGATCGATCTGCCAGCCCCAGTCGGAAGCCTTCAGATAAGGATTCTTGATGCCGCCGACGATATTTCCGCCGATCGTATCCTTGCCTTCGGGATCTGCGGCAACGCAGTTGGTCATGTAATACGAGAATGTATACATGTCGACAACGCCTTCCTTCAGGATCTCGGCATCACCTTCCTTGATGAACTGTGACGGATCGATGCCGTTCTGTTCAAAGTATTTGAAGATGTAGGTCGGGTATTCACCTCTGACCATGACATCCGGGCAGAAGTCATTGAACAGCTGGTATTTCTTCTGGGAAGCGAGCATATCCTTCGGATTGCATGTTGCGGGATACCAGGGGATATGGACGATCATACAGCCGATCATGAAGTCAGGATTGATCTCATGGCCTGCCTTGACTGCCAGTGCGCTTGCCAGGAATTCATGGTGCAGTGCCTGATAGCGGTGCTGCGGCACGTCCTTGATCTTTGTGCGTGCGATCGTGTCAGTGCGGTTGAGGTCTTCATCTTCGACCAGTCCCAGTCCGTTATAGCAGTGCGGTGCAGTCGCCGTATTGATCTCATTGAACGTCAGCCAGTACTTTACTTTGTTCTTGTAGCGCTTGAAGCATGTCGTTGCATAGCGCACGAAACAGTCTACGGAAGCTCTGTCATAGAATCCGTGATACTTCTTGACCATTCCCCACGGGATCTCATAATGGCACAGTGTGATCAGCGGCTCAATATTGTATTTATGGCATTCGTCAAACAGATCGTCATAGAACGCAAGACCTGCTTCATTCGGTTCTTCATCGTATCCGTTGGGATAGATACGGGACCAGTTGATGGAAGTACGGAATACGCTCCAGCCCATTTCCGCGAACAGCGCGATATCTTCCTTATATCTGTGATAGAAGTCGATCGCCTCATGGCTGGGGTAGAAGACATCCGGGTTGATCTGAGGGTAGAACATACGGGGAGTATTCACGTTTCCGCCGATGATCATATCGGCAGTGGAAAGTCCTTTGCCGTCCTCAAGATAAGCACCTTCAGCCTGATTGGCAGCGATAGCGCCGCCCCATAAGAAATTGTCAATAAATGGCATATGTAATGATTCCTCCTGCTATTATCATACCATGCACCTAACGGATTCTGTCTCATGGCATAAATGAAAACACCGGTCAGGCCGGTGTCTTCAGTCCGTTTTACTGTATTGATGCTTCGTAGACCTGCTGTACGCTTTCAGCCAGTTTTTCGTTGAACACTTCATCACTCATCTGAGCACTCAGTCCTTCAACCAGCGCTCTGGAGAAGGAAGCGATCAGTCCGTGGTTCCTGGCCAGCAGTTCATTCGCATGTGCACGTGTATAGCCGCCGCTCAGCGCAACGACTCTCACAACATGCGGATCCTCCATAATGTCGGCGTAGAAATTATCTTCTGTCGGAATTGTGAGTTTGAACATGATCTTTTCATCATTCAGCTTTGCAAGGCCTTCCTTCATGTACTTCTTCAGGAACGCTTCTGCCTTTTCCTTTTCCGGACAGTTGATATCCACTTCCGGTTCCAGGATCGGAACAAGTCCTGCTGCACAGACCTTCTTTCCAAGTTCAAACTGCTGCTCGACAACAGCTTTGATACCTGCTTCATCTGCCTCTTTGATCACGCTTCTTTCCTTTGTGCCGAAAATATGGCGTTCATTTGCCCTGGCAAGCAGTTCATCAAGGCCGGGGATCGGTTTCATCAGCTGAACGCCGTTCTCAAGCGGCGCCAGTCCTTTGTCGATCTTCAGGATCGGCACGATGCCTTTTTCCTCCCACAGATAATCAGCTGTCAGTCTGCCGTCGATCGTGCGGTCCATTGTCATTTCAAACAGGATCGCAGCAAGGATGTGCTCTTTGGTAAAAGCAGGACTCTTGATGATCCTTGTTCTCATTGCATGAACAAGGTCAAACATCTCAGCTTCACTGCTCCAGGCTGTTTCGTCAAGGCCGTAAGCCTTGAGTGCTTTCGGCGTGCTGCCGCCGCTCTGGTCCAATGCCGCAATAAAACCAGGATCATTGGCCATACGATCAAACATTTCTTGATTCATGATCTGCCTCCACTAGCCATTGGCTTACTTTCATAATATACCTGCCGCAGCAGGCTGACTGAACAAAAGCATTTATTTTTATACAACGCTGTTTTCTTCGATCTCAAAACCGAGATGATGGAGTGCGGAAGGAAGCTTGCTGTTCCAGTAAAAGAAGTTATGCTTTCCGGG
>CAMOPG010000145.1:0-6256 GCA_946622165.1 uncultured Erysipelotrichaceae bacterium | reverse complement strand
CTCTTTCTTTTCAGACCTTTCGCTCTGTAATGTCATCTTTAACTTAATGACATTGGTTTTTGAACCCGGTTTCAGCTTTTGGTTTTCAGTGAATATCCTTGAATGTGACCAGTTCGATATTGTTTTCTTCGATCCACTGTTTCATTCTGGGATCAGTCGCTGCAGCAAGATCAACGACCCTGCATGTGTTGAAGCTGGACAGTGCAAACAGTTCCGCATCACAATAGCCGCAATGAGTCACTACATAGACATAATCACAAGTCAGCAGTGACGCATCACCGGTAATGCTTCCGAGCGGGTCATTCTTCAGCTGTGCCTCAGGACCTGCTCCCATTGTGTACCAGTCCATCTTGTTTGTGACATCTTCACGTTTTCTGAAATCTCCCGTATAGATCACTCCGTATTTATCCGCGAGATCTTTGCGTACTCTTTCCGTTGTCTTTGTGCCGTATGCATGGCCATGAATATAATCCGGCTTCTTTCCGACCAGTTCGATGAACTTCTTGATCTGTGCATCAAACTCTGCGTAAAGCTGATCATAGTCAACATGATCATGATCATTTTCGTCAGTATCCAATGCTCTGTTCTCCCTGCTGGTAAAGAAGCTTCCGTCCTCATGGCAGAGATTCGGAACCTTTTCATAGCCAAGCAGTGAAGAGCCGGTAGAAGCGTTCAGGTCAATGCCGAATGCGATCTGATCCAGATATGGTCTGATCCATTCAACACATTCCTCGGTCCATGGCATGTTGGCAAACAAACCGGTATTTCTGACAACACCGTTCCGGATTCCGTGCAGGATACCCTGGGCAGCAGCCCGGGTGATCGCATAATCATCCGACTGGAATACTAACTTCATAATATGTTATTCCTTTGTAATTTCCTGTTCCTGTTCGTAGTCGATGTTATCCTGGATCTTGAAGAACGGATACCAGAGTACCATGGACAGCAGGATCATCAGCAGTTCCCAAAGTGCCAGCATAAATCCGCCCTGCAGGAAGCCATGGATGATACCCGGCGTTGTCCAGGGAAGCTGAATGCCATGCGGGATCGGGATCAGGCCGATACTCATGACGATATATGTGAGTGTTCCCTGAATAGCTGTCAGGAACAGCATCGGGAGGAAGAACAAAGGGTTCATAACCGTCGGAATACCAAACAGCAGCGGTTCATTGATAAAGAATATCGTTGTCGGGAGAGAGAGTTTTCCGAGTGTCTTCATCTGCTGTGATCTGCTGAAGAATACCATCAGGATCGCAAGACCCATCATGGAAGCGACACCGCCGAATGTGAAGGTCTTGTTGAAAGCTGTACCGATAAAGATATAAGGCATCTTTGCGGTAGGATCAGCTGTGAATACAGCCAGATTTTCCAGTGACAGCGGTGTGTAGATCGGGTTTGTAATAGAACCGACGATGTTTCCGCCATGGAGACCGAAGAACCAGAGCAGACCTGTCATGATGTTGAAGAACAGCCAGGATGCCAGGTTGTTGCCCATGAAGCGCATCAGGTTGGACTGAATGACGCCGAAGATCATTGCGTGGAGGTTACCCCATGAAGTCAGCTTCATCAGAGCAGAAATGACCAGCCACATTGTAACGATAATGAAGCCCGGGATCAGAGTCTTGAATGAGTTGGATACGTTCGGAGGTACGGAATCCGGCAGCTTGATCGTCCACCCTTTTTCAACGATCCATGCATAGAGTCTTCCGGAGCACAGCGCTACGATCATAGCTGTGAAGAGACCTTTCGCTCCCAGCCAGTCCATAGAGAGTGCTGCTGTAGCTTTAGCATCTGCAGCTGCTGTTGTGAAGAACGGTGTTGTTCCTGTTACGATCAGGAAGGAAACAAGCGCGATCAGACCGCCGCCGGCACCGTCTGCACCGAATTCTCTTGCGCAATGGAAAGCGATGAAGAATACGGCATACAGAGCGATCATGGATACTGTAACAGTACCCGGCAGAGCCAGTACTGCATTCAGACCTGTCTTGCCCAGCCACTCAGTGTAAGCGGGAATCGGAAGGTTTCCAAGCAATGTAAACATGGAACCGATGATGTTGGCAGACATAACTGCAACGAAACCGGCACTGATGGATCTCAGATACTTGTTGTTTGACAGTTTTCCTGCAAGCGGCATGAGGTATTTCTCAAGCCATGACATGAGTTTTTCCATTATTTATCCCCTTTCTCATTGTCTTCAGTTTAATCGAACCCTGCCGCTTTATGTTACGGACCTATGCCGCTCACCGCGGCAGAATATCGGACTTTTCTTCTTTTAGATATTTGTTGTCCTGTACCTTGAAGAACGGAAACCAGATGAATGCCTGAATGACCATCACGACCAGCTGCCATAATGCGAGCCGCCATCCTCCCTGGATCATTCCGCTGATCAGCGGAGGCGTAGTCCATGGAATATCAAATCCGATCACATAAGGCAGTATTCCCATTTTCATCAGCAGCCATGCGGCGAACGAACTTGCTATCGGAATGAAAACAAACGGTACCAGCATCAGCGGATTGAAGATGATAGGCAGACCGAAGATGATCGGTTCATTGATGAAAAAGATACCCATCGGAAGCGCTGTCTTGCCCAGCCGTTTCATCCGCTGGCTTTTTGCCGCAAATGCCATCAGGATACAAAGCGGCAATGTCGATCCTGCCCCTCCGAATGTCGACAGTGTTCTGAACTGTCTGTTGATAATATGCGGAAGCGGCTTTCCCAGTCTGAAAGCCGTCAGATTCTCAAATGAAAGCGACTCCAGGATCGGGTTGCTGACAGAACCGACGACCGATCCCCCGTGAATTCCGACAAACCAAAGCAGCTGTGTCAGCAGCAGCAGAAGCATATTCAGCACAATACTGTCTCCGGCTACTACTGCGATCCTGTTCTGCAGTTCCCGGTATACCCATTCCGGGAAGCTCACATGGAAGAAATGACCGAATGCTGATGTAACGATCAGGAAGAATGACATGCTGACCAGTGTCGGAATCAATGAAACAAATGACTGGTAGATACTTTCAGGTATATTCTTTAAATTCTCAAATAATTCCTGGCCCAAATGATGCATCGAAGCATACAGTCTGACAGAAATGATCCCGGTGAAGATCGCGCAGAAAACACCTTTTGAACCAAGATATGTCATATCAATAAGACCGCCGCTGATTTCTGTACCCGGTGAGCATACGATCAGCAGGAAACAGATCAGCGCATTGATCCCCGCATGCGGACTGCTCACATCAAAATATGACGCATAATAATAACCGATCAGAAACACCGCATATGCACTCATGAAGTTGATCGTCATCTCTGCTCCAAGCAACAGCATCTCTTCGATCAGCGTTCCTTTGATCAGATCAGCTGCGGCAGGCCACGGCAGGTTCAGCAGCAATGTAAATATTGAACCCGTCACAAGCACGACCATCAGATTTGTCATCGCTGAAGAGATCGCTGACAGCTCTTTGCTGGTATTGGCAAATGATGCGATCTTCGAGATCAGCCTATGGTTACCATATTCTCCGGAATCATCTGTATGGTTCATCCGGGCAATGATTCTTTCCACATCCTGTTCCGCGTATGCTTCTGCCGGTATCAGGTAAAACTGTTTGTCAGGATATGTCTTTTTCAGATCATTCAGCATATATCCTAAATGAGGCGACACTAAAACAATATCTGCATGAGAGATATAGGAAACGATCTGATTGGATGCGCAGGATCCGATTTTATACTCCAGTCCGGGATGTTTCCGGACATATTCCCTGAAATGCGTCACCAGTACACTGGAGGTCATTCCCGCGGCACATATGATCAGTACATTCTGCATCTGACTTACCGAAAAATATCCTCATCCTGCTTCCCGGAATACTCTTTCAGGATCTCTGTCAGTGTGATGTATTCCGGGTTTTTCATATACCTCGTAATCTTCTCGCGGCTTGAAACAAAATCTGCAATCATCTCGGAGAATGCCCGGGACAGATCGTCGTCTGCGGTTTTCATGCTGAACAGAATGATCAATGAAACATCATCTTTTCCCCATTTCAGCGGTGTCTTCAGATGACACACGGCCAGCCCGATCTCATTGCTGATGAGTTTGTCGGGATGGGGCATTGCCACACCATTGCCGACAGTGGTTGCTGCAAAGCGTTCACGCTTCAGAACACTTTCTTCAAAGTCATCAGGCAGATCATTTGTTCTGCTGATCTGATCGCACAGAAAATGGATCGCATCATGTCTGGACGCAAAAGACATATCACGGAAAAAGAGTCTTTCATCCAGACAACCGATCACCTGATCCGCCACGCTCTCATCTTCAAAAAGCGTTCTCTCCACTGAATTCAGTTCGCTGAATTCAGGCAGTTCATGAATTCGAAGCACCTTCGCATCTGTTGCAAACGGGATCGGAACTGTAGACAGGATCAGGTCGCACTTCACGTGCGGATCTTTTTCCAGTTCGTAATAACCGGCTGTCATGATATCGATATTCTTGGAACCGAGCACATTTCTGAGTCTGTATTCCAGTATCCTGGATGTTCCTGCGCCGCTGGCACAGACCACAAGGACCTTTTTCCTGTGATGGTATCTGTTCTTTTCAATCGCCAGCGCAAAATGAAGCGCCATATAACCGATCTCATTTTTATCGACCGCATATCCTGTCTGCGCAATGATTTCATCGGCAGCCAGTGTTCCCATATCAAAAGCCAGAGAGTTCTTCGTCATAATCGTTTCAAGCATCGGATTGCTGATATGGAGTCCGAACTTTGCCCTGTGCAGCAGCGGCTGCATATGCATTGCCAATGCCGTAAACAGATCGGTGTCGCCGAGAAAATCATAATGATAATTCACCTTGACCGCATCCAGTATTCTTACAAGCATGTTCAGTGTTTCCGGATACAGGATCAGTTCATTTTCATTCACGATCATTCGCTTGCCGGCAAGATGGATCGCAACATATCCGACTTCTGATTCGGGGATCTCCTGCTGAAGCTGTTCCCCGAGTCTTCTGTAAATATCTTCGGCTATTTTCCATTCTTCCATCTGTTTCAGATCCGACAGTTTTCGCGAATCATCATCGATGTATGTCTCTGTACGGATCCTGGATATTGCCACGAGAATATGTATCAGCAGATAACGGAATCCTGCATCTGCCATATGGTAATCATATTTCTCCAGTGTTTCACGGATCGTCCGCTCAGCTATGCTTCTGATGCCCGGTTCAAAGTACATATCCATGATCTCTGTTTCATGATTGCTGAAAGGCTCTTCTATCAGCGTATGTGCGATCGCTTCACGGATATTTCTTTCTTCACCTTCAACACGAACGCCCTCTCCATAGATCGTTCTTAATGTCAGCTGAAAGGCCGCCAGTTGTTCCCTGACTTTTTTCAGGTCATCCGAGATCGTTGAACGTGCGATATACATCCGGTCTGCCAGCTGTTCGGTCCTGACCGGTTTTTTCGCAGACAGAAGAACGCGGATAATGTAATTGACACGGTCATCCTGACTGCCTGAAATAACAGTCTGTTCATTGACCAGATTACTCAGCATTTCTTTCTGGAATGCGTAGTATTTATCCTTGTCCTTTACAACAAGTCTGTAGCCGATGCCGATTCCCGATTCAATGTCGATCCCTGCCTGCGATTGAAATGAATTACGAAAAGTGCGTATACATTCCCTAAGTGTACGCGGTTTGATCTCAAGATACTCGCACAGCTCAGACTGGGAAACATATCCTGCAGTCTGTGCCAGTTTCTGGATCAGCATCATTTCTCTTTTAGACAATACAGCCATAAATATTATTTCAGATAATTGATCCTGTCCCTGTAATACCGGTGCAGCAGAAAGATCATGAGTGCAGTGAACAGGGTATATCCGATCAGCCGTTCTGTTGCGGCCGATGTCCACAAGCCCTGCACAGCTGCTGCAATAAAGATCATAAAGTTATATGCAAGCTCCAGTATCAGATATGCAAACAGGAGATACACGCCTGTTTTCCTGTTATGAAAAACTGCAGAGCAGATCAGGATAACCGCAAACACAGCGTTGAATACGATATCTGTCACAGCTCCTGTCCTTAGGAAATAGTAAATATTGCCAGCGCATGAGAAGACCAGAAGGATCTTCAGGATCAGGATGAGTGTATGTGCTGGCGTCATAGCAGCAGTCTGAACTGCTGCCGAACGATTTTCTGAATTCTTTTTGCTCATAAATGATGCTCCGATGTTTATACAATACAACATTTGTAATAGAAATAGTCAATTTGTT
>CAMOPG010000144.1:0-6601 GCA_946622165.1 uncultured Erysipelotrichaceae bacterium | reverse complement strand
GCTGAGGAAGCACAGCCTGAAGAAGCACCTGCAGAAACGTTCCTCTCAGCAGAGAAAGAACCGGCTGAGGAAGATGTACCTGACAGCTTCAATATTCCGTTTGTTCAGAGAGACACGGATCATACGATCACAATGGAAGATCTGCCCGTGATCGAGGATGTCTCAGAAGAGAACCTGAAAGAAGAAACGAGTGAATATGACGCCCTGGGTGACCTGCACAATGTTCTGAAAACACTGCTGGCAGATGACAGCACCACAGATGAGGAAGATGTTCTTGACGGCAACTATACCCGTGACAGCAGACCTGCAGACAGCAGCTATGATGTGCCGTTCATTCTGAGGCAGACACGGAACGATGATGAAAACACACAGACAGCATTAAGACTGGCTGGACTCAACCCGGATGAGCCGGAAGGATCGGATTTTGCAAATCCTCTCGATGAGGAAGCAGAAACAGAAGAGCTGGACGTTCCGTTCATTCTCAGCAAAGCTCCTGCAAATGTTGATCCGCAGACGACCGAGATCTATACGAACCTCTTCCGTGAAGAAGAGAAGGCAGAAAAGAAACTGGTCGATGAAGGCCAGACAGTGATCTTCAAACCTGTTGAGAAAGACGAAACACCAGTCAGAAAGCCGGAGCCTGCTCCGACACCTGAGAAGGCTGTTGACCTCAATATCCCGAAGAAACCCGCAAAGCGTGAGATCGAATTCAATGATCTTGATAAATCCGAGCCGCCTGTACCGGAAGATGATGGTGACAAGAAGGGCGGAAAACTGTGGATCGCTCTGCTGGCATTACTGCTGCTGGCACTTCTTGCCGGAGCGCTGTGGTTCTTCTTCCTGAGAGACCGCAATGGTTCCGACAAACCGGTATCCACGCCGACGCCCGCTGCAGAGACACTGCCTGCTGAAGCAACTGCTTCTGCGGAACCCGAGAATACACCGGAGCCTACTCCGGAAGTTGTAGTTGAAGAAGACCCTGATTACTTCAAGACGATCTCCCGCAACTTCAAGCAGCTGTATACGGCTTACCTGAACGGTTCCAACAACGGTGATATGAGTTCTGTGGAACATATCGATGAAAGCATCCGTACTGCCCTGCAGAACCGTGTGGCAGTCAACCGCGGATACTCCTTCACCAACCGCAAGTTCTCTACAGACAGAACGACATATGAACTTTCCCCTGCCGCGGATACAAACGGTTACTATACTGTAAGGATCCTGGCTGAAGCGGAAAATGACGGAACGCGTCTGAGTGACAATGCTCCGATCAACAACAAGTCCGTGATCGCATCAAATATGCGCTACAATCCGCAGACAGGCGACTGGTACGCAACTTCATTTGAAGTCAACCAGGGATTCTCTGTCGCAGGACATGAGCTTGTAGAAATTACTGACTGATTCATCATATCCACCGGCTTTTGATGAGCCGGTGGTTTTTTACTGACTGCAAACACTCCTGTGTCAGGTTTGACTTTTCTAACCGGCAGTTCAGCGTTTACGATTGTATCAGGAGAGTTTATCAATATGAGTGAATCAAGACCATGTTCAAACAATCATCCCTGCACATGCCCGAACACCGGATGCCCTCGTCATGGCAGATGCTGTGACTGCGTTGCATTCCACAGAGATGAAAAAGGCAATGTGCCCAACTGTTTCAAGCTTGCCGGCATCAAAGTGGTAAAGGAAACTGCTTCAGATTAAATGCCTGCATAACAGAAAAAGATCCTCGCGGATCTTTTCCTTTTTCATATTATCAGGGGATAGATTATTGAATACCTGCCAAGGGGGAGCAGTTACTCAACCAGACAACTTCCTGTCTGTACCTGTATAGTATCATTGACCATACGTCAAAATATGTAACAAATGTGTTAAATTATGTGATTTCAGAAGATGCAAAAATATATTTTTTGCCCTTGCAAAAAAAGGTGCCGTCTAATAAGATATAGACACTTTTCGAGAGGAACACTTATGAGAATCACCCGGACTCCCGCAGGTATTTCTGCAGAATTATGGGAGCGGATTCTTGCTGATCTTGATCCCGCTTCTTCGACGGTCAACGATTACCGAAAGGTACTCAATCTGATGCACTCTGCTGGAAACGGTAAATACCGTATCCTTACCATGACTACAGAAGAAGCTGCCGAATACTTCGGTGATCTCGACCAAAGAGTTCAGGACGGTGTTCTTTCCGCAAATACAGCTCATCGTTATAAAGCAACTCTGCGTTCTCTGGCAAAACGCATTGAACAGTTCGGCGCGGTTGAAGGATATATCAATCCTTTCAACGGTCTTCTGAAAAACGAGAAACGGCCTCGTACGGAATATACACCTGACATGTTCGTACAAGCGGAGTCTGTCCGCAGGATCATGCGTATTCTCCCGACGCTCGGCACACGGAACAGAGGTATTATCGAGATGATCCTGTACATCGGTCTTGCCCCTGTTCAGATCCAGAATATCCGTGTCTGTGATTTTTACAGGCTGGATGACGGAAGACTTGCATTGAATATTGATGCAGGAACATTTCTGGAATACGGCGTCAAGAAGCCCGAAGAATCAGAGCTTTATCTTTCCGGTGAGCCTATAGAGTTTGTCCGTGCTTCCACGCGCGGCATTACATGGAGATACAACGGAACTTTCATTTTCATGGAAAGTGTATCCAGTCTGCTGTATTCGCATATGCCGGATATCGGCATCAATACCGATACCAGGAAGTTCTTCCTGACATCCCGTCATCACGAATACACATACAGGGCCATGCACCATCTGATCCATGAGATCTGCAAGGAGGCCGGTGTTGAGGAAAACATCACACCGAACCAGCTGGCTTTGACAGGTCTGGTGAACGGCTGGTATCTCGACCATGAACCCGGCAACATTTACAGCAGCTGGGAGCGTTATCCGATCCCTCTTCAGCAGACGATGGAACACATCCGGGAACAGCTTCCGGAAGAATTTCTGAAGTCTCTCAATTTCTTTCCGTCTATTTCCGTCTAAATAAAAATAACAGCATGGCTGTTATTTTTTTACGCTGTTCCGTCTGCTTCCTGATACAGACTCATGATCCATTCACTGTTGATCAGAGGGAAGATATCATTGCTTACTTCATACAGTTCAGGATTCTGGGCGATCTCTTCTTCCAGCATCGTTACCGGAATGAGGAATGACATGCCTTTATCTCCGCAGCGTACTGTGATCTTCATGATCCCGTTTTCAGTGCGCTGGTACTCTACGGCAGTGATCTCTTCCGGCGTTCCTTTGCCGTTATCGGTAAATTCAATAAAGCTGTCGTATTTTGCCAGTTCTGCCATCACATCGCTGACACCGTCTTCCAGGATCTGTATCTTTTCACAGAATTCCTTCAGAGCTGCGCATCTTCTCAGTACATAGCCGCGCTCTGTCAGGGGCCTGGTTGTCTGCTGCAGAGATACCGGAGCTTCGTGTTCACTCAGCCAAAGTACGAACTTATGGTCTTCATCGATGTATACGAGAGGATACTGCACCATGAATTCCTTCTTGCAATGCGGGCAGGACAGCCTGAATATATCTCCGCTGACGCATCTGTCTCTCAGATCGGGATCTGATGAAGCTGTGATCGTATCCCATATTTCCACATCGAATCCTCTTTTGCAGTAAGGACATGTATATTTCACGATTCTTGAATTCGACATTCCTGTTCCTCCTTCAATTCAAGGCAAATTCTATCATGTTCAGGTTAAGAGGTATATAATTCTTTACATCAAGAGGAAACTGAAATGTCTGAAAAAAGTTTTGACAAAAGAGCACTGCGCAGTGAAGCAATACGCATGGCATGGCCGGCAGTATTGGAAAGTTTCTTCGTTTCTCTGGCAGGCATGATCGATACCCTGATGGTATCCACACTCGGCGCAGCATCTGTCGCTGCAGTCGGTCTTACAACTCAGCCAAAATTCATCGGATTGTCCTTCTTCCTTTCAATGAACATTGCGGTATCCGCACTGGTCGCAAGAAGAAAAGGAGAAGAACGGCAGGATAATGCGAATGAAGTGCTTCTGACATCTCTGACTTATACGCTGATCATGTGCCTGATCGTCACATTGATCTGTGTTGTATTTGCCGGTCAGATCATCACGCTCTGCGGTTCCAACGCGGATACGCATGATCCGGCAGTCCTGTATTTCCGCATCATCATGGGCGGTATGTTCTTCAATGTTGTATCATTGGCCATCAACTCCGCACAGCGCGGATCAGGAAATACAAAGATCGCTATGACAACAAACGTTGTATCCAGTGTGATCAACGTCATATTCAATTACCTGCTGATCGGCGGTAATTTCGGCTTCCCGAGATGGGGAATCCTCGGTGCTGCTGTAGCAACTGTCCTTGGTACTGTTGCGGCAATGTTCATGAGCGTGCGCTCCCTGTTTTCCAAAGACAGTTTTGTCAGTATTCCCTATATGATCGAGAAAAAGATCAGACCTACCTGGCGCACATTTGTTTCATTGATCCGTTTGGGCTTCAACTTCTTCATTGAGAACATGGCAATGCGTGTCGGTTTTGTGACAACAGCTGTCATGGCCGCAAAACTCGGAACAAACCCGTTCGCTGCGCATCAGGTCGGCATGAACTTCCTGAATCTGGGATTTGCCTTCGGAGACGGCATGCAGGTAGCTGCTGTCGCTCTGACTGGGCGTTCCCTTGGCGCAAACGCAAAAGACAAAGCACTGGCATACGGCAAGATCTGCCAGGAGATCGGTCTGTTTATCTCCTTCGTGCTTGCGATCATATTCTTCGCAGGCGGAAGGTTCCTGTTCTCTCTGTACTTCAGTGATCCGGAAACCATTGAGATGGGCGTCCTGATCAGCCGTTATATCATGGTCACGGTTCTCGTGCAGATCTCACAGGTCGTATACGGCGGCTGTCTGAGAGGTGCGGGAGATGTCAGATATACATTGTTCGCATCACTGATCAGCGTCACCCTGATCAGAACACTTGTCACCTTTGTTCTGGCCGGTCTGCTTAACTTCGGTCTGCACGGCATCTGGCTCGGTATCCTGTCTGACCAGCTGTCCAGATTCCTGATGCTGGGTTCAAGATTCCGCAAAGGTGAATGGGTCAAACTTCGCTTATGATCTCAACGGGAAGCGCACAGCTTCCCTTTTTTTGATCCCTATACGTTTGATCGTCATTCATCAGTACGATATAAGCATTAAAAAAATCTCCTCGGCTTATCATATCAGCTTTGGAGATTTGTTTTTGATTCAGATCAATCCTGCTTCCTTCATTGCCTTCCGCATAGCTTCCAGCTGAGGACCTTCTTCTGTCGGCAGACCCGGCAGATAAGGTACTCCTGCTTCCCTGCCTTCCAGACGGATCATGTCTTTTGCGGCATTCGGGAACGGAACCAGGTCCATGGACAGACGTACAGGATTCAGCTTGAACTGTGCTTCCAGAGAGCCTTTCAGGTCACCTGCCACGAACTTTTCATATACATCGCCGATCAGTTCGGGCATGAAGTTTCCGGCTGTGCAGACACCGCCTGCAGCACCTACACACAGGCTGGCATACAGCAGTGTGTCTTTTCCGCCGAATACCTTGAAGTCGATATCTCTTGTTCTGCGGATGCATTCTTCCGTCAGAGTAATGTCTCCGGATGTGTCTTTCATACCGACGATGTTCGGTACTGCGTGGGCAAGACGGTCAACAAATGCTGCAGTCAGACCATAGCCGACACGACCGGGATTGTTGTAGATCAGGACCGGTGTTTCCGGAACTGCTTCCGCAATCGATTTGAAATGATTGAACAGTTCGCGTTCACTGGGCTTCAGGAACATCGGCTGAAGGACGGAGACAGCATCGGCACCTTTGGATACAGCCATCTTTGCAAGGCGGATGCATTTTTTCGTGTTGATCGCACCGATACCGAAATAGACAGGTACACGTTTCTTTGTCTGATCGATGATGATCTCAAGCGTTCTTTCCATCTCATCTTCTTCCGCCTGGAAGAATTCTCCGTTGGAGCCAAACGCGAGGATCCCGTGCATCCCGTGGCTGATGACATATTCGGTCTGTTCTCTCATCAGCTTTTCATCGACTTTTTCATTCTCATCGATGGGCGTAACGATCGGTACGACCACACCTTTCATGAATTCTGTATTCATAATCTGATCCTCGTTATTTTTCTGTTCTTATCGGCCGAGCTTAATGCCTGTCAGTTTCTCATAGTAGAGTTCGATCGCACTGTGGTCGAAGGAACCTGCTTCATTGTTGTGGAGCCACTGCAGAACTTCCTGTACAGCTGCTGTCATCGGAACAGGTGCACCGACTGTATGTGCAGCGTCAAGTGCATTGTTGAGGTCCTTGATGTGCAGATCGATTCTGAAGCCGGGCTTTGTGTTTCCTTCCAGCATCATCGGTACTTTTGCGTTCATAACTGTGGAACCGGCCAGTCCGCCTTTGATTGCCTGGAATACGAGTTCCGGATCAACACCTGCCATCTGAGCAAGTGTAAATGCTTCTGCGCAAGCCTGGATGTTGCATGCAACAATGATCTGGTTGGCAAGTTTTGTTGTATTGCCGGCACCGACTTCACCGCATCTGACAACGGAAGCACCCATGA
>CAMOPG010000143.1:0-6658 GCA_946622165.1 uncultured Erysipelotrichaceae bacterium | reverse complement strand
AAGACCAGCCCGGTGATGAAAAGTATGTCATCTGCAACGCCGACGAAGGCGATCCGGGTGCATTCATGGACCGTTCCATTCTGGAAGGTGACCCGAATGCGATCATCGAAGGTATGGCTATCATGGCTTATGCTGTCGGTGCACATCTCGGTTACATTTACATCCGTGCTGAATATCCGATCGCTGTCCACAGACTGAAGGTTGCCATCAAACAGGCAAAAGAACTCGGACTGCTCGGCAAGAACATCTTCGGTTCAGGATTTGATTTCGATATCGAGATCAGACTCGGTGCCGGTGCATTCGTATGCGGTGAAGAAACAGCTCTGATCGCATCCATCGAAGGCAAGCGCGGTATGCCGAATCCGAAACCGCCGTTCCCTGCAGTATCCGGTGTCTGGGGCAAGCCTACCAGCATCAACAACGTCGAAACACTCGCTAACGTTCCGCAGATCCTTCTGAACGGTGCTGAATGGTATTCCTCCATCGGTACAGAAAAATCCAAGGGTACGAAAGTATTCGCGCTCGGCGGAAAGATCAAGAATACAGGTCTGGTCGAGATCCCGATGGGTACAACTCTGCGTGAGATCATTTATGAGATCGGCGGCGGCTGCCCGAACAACAAGTCATTCAAAGCTGTACAGACCGGCGGTCCGAGCGGCGGCTGTCTGACAGAGAAAGAACTCGACACTCCGATCGACTATGATACACTGATCGCTGCAGGATCAATGATGGGTTCCGGCGGTATGATCGTTCTCGATGAAGACAACTGTATGGTCGACGTTGCCCGCTTCTACATGGAATTCATCGTTGATGAATCATGCGGTAAGTGCACACCGTGCCGTGTCGGTACAAAGCGTCTGCTTGAAATGCTGACAAAGATCACCAAGGGTGAGGGCACAATGGAAATGCTGGACGAAATGGAACAGCTCTGCTACGAGATCAAGGATACTGCTCTGTGCGGACTTGGTCAGACTGCAGCCAACCCGATCCTTTCTACACTGCATCATTTCCGTGATGAATATGTTGCACACATCGTTGATAAGAAATGCCCTGCAGGCGTATGTAAAGATCTGCTCACATACAAGATTGATCCTGACAAGTGCCGTAAGTGCTCTATGTGTTCCAGACAGTGTCCTGTCGGAGCAATTTCAGGAGTACCCGGCAAGGAGCCTTACGTTATCGATGAATCCAAGTGCATTAAGTGCGGAAGCTGTATGAATGCTTGCCGTTTCGGTGCAGTTATTAGAGGTTAAAGGAAGGGGCACGACAAAATGACAGAAGTACATTTGAAGATAAACAATATCAATGTAACTGCAGAGAAGGGTGATACTGTTCTGCAGGCTGCGCAGCGTGCCGGAATTCATATTCCTACACTCTGCTATCTCAAAGACATCAACAAATCAGGCGCATGCCGTGTATGCCTGGTTGAAGTAAAGAACGGCAGAGCTCTGCTGTCCGCATGCACAACACCGGTCAGTGAAGGTATGGAAGTGTTCACAAACAGCGAGCGCGCTCTCAAGGGACGCCGCAACACTGTTGAACTGATCATGTCCAACCACAATAAGAACTGCCTGTCCTGCAAACGCAATCAGAACTGCGAACTGCAGAAACTGTGCGAAGAGCTGAACATCCGTGAAAACAAATTTGAAGGTGAACATACACCTGCAACCTATGATGATTTCAGTACAGGTATCGTCAGAGATACATCCAAGTGTGTTCTCTGCGGACGCTGCGTTGAAACATGCAAAAAGGTACAGGGACTTGGTATTCTCGGACTTGAAAACCGCGGATTCCAGACGATCGTTGCTCCGATCTACAACGTCAGCTTCAATGATGTTAACTGCATGCAGTGCGGTCAGTGCGTCATTAACTGCCCTGTAGGCGCTCTTACAGAAAAAGAAGCAGTCAACGATGTTGTCAAAGCACTGAACGATCCGAACAAGGTCGTAGTCGTTCAGACAGCACCGGCTGTCAGAGCTGCTCTTGGTGAAGAATTCGGCATGCCGATCGGCACACGTGTAACAGGCAAGATGGTCGCTGCTCTGAGAAGATGCGGATTTGACCGTGTCTATGATACGAACTTCGGTGCTGACCTGACGATCATGGAAGAAGGAAACGAACTCCTTGAAAGACTGACACACGGCGGAACACTGCCGATGTTCACATCCTGTTCACCGGGCTGGATCCGTTACATCGAATTCGAATATCCTGAACTGCTTCCTCATCTGTCCTCTGCAAAGAGCCCGCACATGATGTTCGGTGCAATTGTTAAGACCTACTGGGCTGAACATATGAACATCGATCCGAAGGATATCTATGTTGTATCCATCATGCCTTGCATCGCCAAGAAGGCTGAGATCGTAAGACCTGAGTGCAAGACAACGGATTATGTAGATGTTGATGCTGTTCTGACAACAAGAGAACTTGCTCGTCTGATCAAGCTTTACGGCATTGATTTCAATGAACTGCCTGATGAAGAATTCGATCCTTCACTGCTGGGTGACTATACAGGTGCCGGCGTTATCTTCGGTGCTTCAGGCGGCGTTATGGAAGCTGCTCTGAGAGCAGTCAAGCAGAAGCTGGAAGGCAAGAAGCTTGATCCGGTAGACTTCGAAGTATGCCGTGGTATGGCTGGTGTTAAAGAAGCTGAAGTCGATCTCAACGGCACAAAGCTCTGGATCGCAATTGCTTCCAGTATGTCTGCTGCAAAGCCTCTGCTTGAAGAAGTTAAGGCTGGAACAAGCAAATATACATTCATCGAGATCATGGGCTGCCCTGGCGGATGCATCAATGGCGGCGGTCAGCCGATCGTATCCAGCAAGATCAAGAACGGCAAGATCGGATATGATTACAAGAAGCTTCGTATGAAGGCCCTCTATGATGAAGACCAGATCAAAGAACTTCGTGTATCTTCCGATAACCCTCAGATCCAGGATCTTTACAATAACTTCCTCGGAGAACCGGGCAGTGAACTGGCAGAAGAACTCCTGCACACAAGCTACTCTCCGAAAACACGCTTCAATATCCTGAAGTAATTTCTGACACAATGAAGGCTGCAGAGCTGCATAGCTCTGCGGCTTTTTTAAGTTTGATTGTTGATTGACAAAACCAGTTAAATTGAATAACCTTAAGTTAGTTAGTATTAACTAATATCATATGAATGAAAGAGTAAAGGGGAGAATCATGATGAACTGGACAAAAACAAGATTTCTGGCATATGGATTCCTGCTTGGATCTGCAGGTTTAAAAGTACTGACATCAAAAGACGCGAAAAAGGTATATACGAAGATCACAGCAGCAGGCATGAGATGTGCTGATGAAACACTGCGGATCGTTGATGAAATCCGTGAGAATGCTGAAGACATCGCAGCTGATGCACGCCAGATCAATGAAGACAGAAAACGTGAAGAGTCTGAACAAGTCATCGAGGACGCAGCCTGAACACCAGGCTGATCAAACAGAAACTGTGAGGTAAAACCGATGAAATGTGTTATTCAGCATATGTCTGCACACAGAATGCGTATACATGTCGCCAACGGATATATGACACCGGAGCAGGCGTGCATTCTGGAAAAATACCTGATGGGCATCAGCGGAGTCAGAAGCGTAAGAGTCAGTGAACGGACCGGCAACGCTGTGATAAGCTGCAGCGCAGACAATGATGAAGTTGTGAATGCTTTATCGGTTTTTCATTATGAAGACCACACTGCGGATGAATCGGATCTTTCCGGCAGACAGCTGACAAGAGACTTTGAAGAAAGACTGTTCTGGCACTGCGCAGAACGAGTCTTTAAAAGGCTGTTTGTGCCTGCAGCAATCAGAAATGCAATCACAGTACTTAATGCCGTGCCATATGTATGGAATGGTCTCAAGACACTGGCAAAGGGAAGGATCGAAGTACCTGTACTGGATGGAACAACGATCGGCGTATCAGTTCTTACGAAGGATTTCCCGACAGCCTCCTCGATCATGTTTCTGCTGGGTCTGAGTGAGATCCTGGAAGATTATACACACCGTAAATCAGTTGATGATCTTGCAAGATCCATGGCACTGAATATCGATAAAGTATGGATCCAGACTGAATCAGGAGAACAGGTGCTGGTCAGCGTCAGTGAAGTGCATGAGGGTGATATCATGCTTGTTCATTCCTCCAATACCATTCCGCTGGACGGCATTGTCGTATCAGGTGAGATGACAGTCAATCAATCATCTATGACCGGAGAATCAGTTCCATCCCCGAAAGAACCGGGTTCACTGGTATATGCCGGAACTGTTGTTGAGGAAGGTGAGTGCTGTATTCGTGTGACAAATACGGCAGGAAGCGGAAGATATGACCGCATTGTCAGGATGATCGAAGAATCCGAAAAGATGAAATCGGCAACTGAAGCCAAAGCGGTCCATCTGGCAGACAGACTTGTGCCGTATTCCTTTGCCGGTACACTCGTGACTTATCTGTTTACACGCAGCACTGCCAGAGCATTGGCTGTATTGATGGTAGATTACTCCTGCGCTTTGAAGCTGTCCATCCCGATCTCTGTGCTTTCCGCAATGCGTGAATGCGCACGACATAAGATCTCCGTCAAAGGAGGACAGTACCTGGAAAATATTGCAGCTGCAGAAACAGTCGTATTTGATAAAACAGGAACACTGACGTATTCCAGACCGAGAGTTGCCATGATCGTACCGTTCGGCAAAAATGATGAAAATGAAATGCTGAGACTGGCCGCATGTCTGGAAGAACATTATCCGCACTCTATGGCAAATGCTGTGGTAGCTGAGGCTGAAGCACGCGGACTTCTGCATGCTGAAAGGCATACCAAAGTTGAATATATCGTGGCCCATGGAATTGCCAGTACCATTGATGGCAAAAAGGCAGTTATCGGAAGCTGGCACTTCGTATTTGAAGATGAAGGTGTGAAAATACCGGCTCGTGAAAAGAAAAAGTTTGAGCAGATCCCGGATGGCTTCAGTCACCTGTATCTGGCGATTGGCGGAAAACTGTCTGCAGTGATCTGCATTGAAGACCCTGTCCGTCCGGAAGCAGGTGCTGTGATCCGTGAGCTCAAGCAGCGAGGTATCCTCAGCACTGTCATGATGACAGGAGATTCCTCACGCACAGCCGCTTCAGTCGCTGCAGAGACCGGTATTGATCTGTGGAAGGCAGAAGTTCTGCCGGAAGATAAAGCCGCTTATATCAGAGGGCAGCGTGAGCAGGGCAGAACAGTGATCATGCTTGGAGACGGAATCAATGATTCACCGGCTCTATCCGAAGCTGACTGCGGAATCGCTGTCAGTGACGGGGCTGCGATCGCCAGAGAGATCGCAGATGTAACGATCGCTGACGATGACCTGAATGCATTGATCACATTAAAGGATATTTCCGACAGACTTGATCAGAGGATCCATCGCAATTACCGCTTTATCATGACATTCAATTCAGCTCTGATCTTATCCGGTGCATTCGGTATTCTGCCGGCTGCTTCTGCTGCCTGGCTCCATAACCTCTCTACATTGGCTGTCAGCCTGCACTCAATGACTGATCTGCTGGGTGAAACTGCCTGAACGGATATTGTACTGATCAAAGATCATTTTGCCTGCGCTCTGAATATACAAGGCAAATGACAAAAAGCTTTGCGCTGTTATAAAACGGATATATTAACAATACATATTGAAAGGTTTTGATATTGGTTATGTTTGATCACAGATTAATGGAAATGTGTCCGGAAAGCAGGGCGTACATTATCCGCAATGTTATTCTGCAGTGGTGTGAACTGATCATGAATGCCTTGATGATCGCAGTGATCGCACTGATCAGTGAGCGTATCTATCTGAAAACACTGACTGCTGATTTCCTGATCAAAGGCATTCTGATCGTGATCGTCACGATGGCCGTCAGGTTCTATGTACGCAGAAGCGCAGTTCGCATGAGCTGGCTGGCTTCCAGGACGATCAAGCGCATTATGCGTGAGAAGATCTATGAAAAGCTGCTGAAACTGGGCTCCGGATATCGGGCACATGCGGATGAAGCAGAGCTTGTACAGGAATCGGTCGAAGGCACGGATCAGCTGGAAAGCTACTTCGGTCAGTATGTGCCTCAGTTTTTCTATGCGTTCCTGGCACCGCTGACACTCTTTCTGATGTTTGGTTTTGCCGGCAGCTGGAAGGCTGCAATCATGTTGCTGATATGTGTCCCGCTGATACCTGGAGCCATCATGATGGTTCAGAAGATTGCAAAAAAGCTGCTTGCAAAATACTGGGATCAGTATGCGAAGCTTGGCAGTACATTTCTGGAAAACCTGCAGGGTATGACCGTGCTGAAGATCTATCAGGCAGATGCATTCAAGAATCAGCAGATGAATGAAGAATCAGAGAACTTCCGCGTGATCACGATGAAAGTACTGACCATGCAGCTGAATTCGATCATCATCATGGATTTCTTTGCGTATGGCGGAGCAGCATTAGGCATCATCATGGCACTGCGTGCATTCCGTGCACAAACCATCGGCATCGCCGCATGCCTGTTCATGATCCTGCTGTCTGCAGATTTCTTCCTGCCGATGCGTCAGCTTGGCAGTTATTTCCATGTCGCAATGAACGGCATGGCAGCCAGTGACAGGATATTCAGCTTTCTGAACGAAGCAGATCCGCCGGTAAAAAC
>CAMOPG010000142.1:0-6714 GCA_946622165.1 uncultured Erysipelotrichaceae bacterium | reverse complement strand
CCACATCTATGCAGATCAGGAAAACAAGGCACAGTATTATGTGGATGTTGTAAACAATTTTGAAGCACAGGGCGGCAAAGTTTATTACCAGACAGCAGCTTATGAGCTGAAGGCTGAAAACGACAAGATCACAGGCGTGAAAGCAAGATCAGCTGACGGAAAAGAATATGATATCGACGCTGACGCTGTCATTCTCTGCACAGGCGGCTTCGGAGCCAATGCGGATATGATCGAAGAGCAGGTCGGATTCCCGCTGGAAACATTCACGACCGGAACCCAGACAGGCGACGGCGCAACGATGTCCCAGGCGATCGGTGCCGGCAAGGGCAAGACGATCCAGCAGTACCATGGTGTTACAAGCTATTCCGGCATTCAGACAGGACAGGGCAAGGATGAAATTGCCAAGGCGATCTATCTTGCAAGCTCTCTGTGGGTAAACAGAAGGGCTAGCCGCTTTGCACCGGAAGACCTCAACTATGACACAGCGCTGTCTTCCAACGCAGCAGCTACTCAGGGAGAATACTTCTTCTCCATCCTCAGTGAAGATATGGTCAGCAAGCTTGAAAAAGAAGGCTCCCAGGCACTGAATGTAACGATCCCTGTAGCATATGAACCTACCATTCCGATGTTCTCAGTCGATGAAGGCTGGACAGAATTCAGAAAGGCACTGGATGACGGCGTGGCTTCCGGCATCGTATTCAAAGGCAACACGCCGGAAGAACTGGCTGAAGCAATGGGTATTGATGCAGAAAGCCTGGCAGCTACGATCCGCAATTACAACGCTGACTGCGAAGCAGGCAGAGATCAGGTCTACGGCAAAGACAGCAAGTATATGATCTCCCTCGGCGAAGGTCCGTACTATGCAGTCAAGGCAAGACCGGTATCACTCGGCGGTATCGGCGGTGTCCTGGTCAATTCCAATCTGCAGGTCATCAAAGACGACGGTACAGTCATCAAGGGTCTGTATGCGGCAGGCAATGAGGTTGCTGAGATCTACAATAACTCTTATCCGCTGGTAGAAGGCGTCACAATGATGACAGCACTGACAGGCGGAAGGATCTGCGGCAAGGAAGCAGCTGCTTACAGCGCAGACTGATCGATTAAACGGGAGCGATCCCGTTTTTGTGTTATACTCGCAGTGTTATGGAAAACGAACTGCTTGATCTTATCATCAGAAATGAAACGCTGCAGGAATTTACGGATGCGGCAGGAAGACTGATCGGTCTTCCGTTCTGGATCATGGATGAGTCATTCCGGATCCTGTCACTGACACATTCCCCGTCTGCGCAGGAATATGAGAACCGCCTGCTGAACCGCAGACGCTACTATGAGTATGCCCAGGCATGGATCGATGCCGGGATCAATAAACAGCTTGGCAGGCAGAAGATCCTGCACAGGATCGATCCGGTCCTGGAAACCGAAGTGATCCTGACCGATATCCGCAAGGAAGGCAGGGTCATCGGCAGAATGACGGTGTTTGCGGACCGGGAACATGACTGCACAGATGAAATGATCATGAAGCTTGCCGAGATCTGCGTCATTTATCTGCGCAATGACTTTGCAAGCGAGAATGCAGGTCTGAAGGAACAGATGCTGATATCGCTGCTGGATCATACGATCTCACCTGAAGAATGTACAAACGCATCGGCATTTGCCGGCGTCAGTCCGAAAGGGCCGTACCGCCTGGCAGTGATGAAATCGGATCTTGATGCTTCTGGAAATGCGTTCTTTCTGCAGTCATTGATCCGTATTCTGCGTTCAGCATCTGCTGATGCTGTGATCATACTGCGTGATCACCAGTGCATTGCACTGGAATCAGGCACCAGTCTTGTGCCGTATCTGGACTATCACTCTCTCAAAGCAGGATACTCACTGGAATTCAGCCATCTGTCAGGCATTGACAATGCACTGCTTCAGGCTGAGTACGCACTGGAAAAGAGTACCGGCAGGATCACGTATTTCTCAGATGTTTACCGGGAATACTTCACGGATTTTCTTTCCGTACATCTTGATGCAGAGGCGTTTCTGTATCCGAAGGTGAGGCAGATCATTGCATATGACGACATGTATCATACGGAGTACTGCAGAACACTGAAGGCATATTACGAGCAGGGCTGTTCCAAGGAACGGACTGCAAGAGCACTGGATGTGCACCTGAATACGGTCAAATACAGGATCTCCCAGATCGAAAAGCTGTTTGCGGTCGATATGAAGGCAGACCGTGAAGCAATCGAGATCTCATTCCTGCTGCTGGCAGGCAATCAGAGAAAAGACATACAGAAGAGTTAAGTAAGGACATGAATACATGAGCAGGGGGATGACCTCTGCTTTTTCCGTATGCCCGGGAAAGACTGGTGCAGTCCGTATCTTACTGCAGTCCAAAACATTTATAGTCATTTTGACTAAAAATATAGTCATTCTGACTATACAAGTGATTTTGTTTGTGGTATAACGTTCTTGCACAGAAAGTGAGGGCTTCACATGACAACATTGAACGCATACCTTGAAAAGAAAGATGTCAGTATCTCTGCACATCGTTATGGAATAGACGCAATGAGCGCAATGGCTCAGGGACTCTTTGCGAGTCTTCTGATCGGAACCATCCTTTCCACAGCAGGTACCCAGCTGCATATCGATATGCTGGTACAGGCAGGGGACTTTGCCAAGAGCGCAGCAGGGGCTGCGATGGCTGTATCCATCGGATACGCACTGCACGCACCTCAGCTTGTTCTCTTTTCACTGATCGCAGTCGGCACAGCTGCCAATGCACTGGCAGGAGCAGGCGGACCGCTTGCGGTCTATCTGATCACGATCGCAGCATGCGAGCTGGGCAAGCTTGTCTCAAAGGAAACAAAGATCGACATCATCGTGACGCCTGCTGTCACGATCGTGACAGGGATCATTCTGTCAGTGCTCATCGCTCCGGCGATCGGTGCTGCGGCAAGCTCACTCGGCAATCTGATCATCTGGGCAACAGAGCTGCATCCGTTCATGATGGGTATTGTCGTCTCTGTCGTAGTCGGTATTGCGCTGACGCTTCCGATCTCCAGTGCAGCCATCTGTGCAGCATTAGGCCTGACAGGTCTTGCAGGGGGAGCTGCAGTAGCAGGGTGCTGCGCACAGATGATGGGCTTTGCAGTGATGAGCTTCAAAGAGAACGGGATCGGCGGACTGTTTGCCCAGGGTCTTGGCACAAGCATGCTGCAGATGCCGAATATCATCCGCAACCCCAGAACATGGATCCCGCCGATCATTGCTTCGGCAATTACCGGTCCGCTTGCGACATGCTTCTTCCGCATGCAGATGAACGGTCCTGCCGTTTCCAGCGGCATGGGAACATGCGGCCTGGTAGGGCAGATCGGTGTCTATACAGGCTGGCTGAATGAGATCGCTGCCGGAACCAGAACGGCAATCACGGCATTTGACTGGACAGGTCTGATCATGATCTGCTTCGTTCTGCCCTCTGTGATCGCATGGTGCGTATGCGCACTGGAACGCAAAGCAGGATGGATCGGGGAGAATGATCTGAAGCTTCCGGAGTAATCTGTTTGTAAGAGCGGTGAAGTGTTGGATTTCACTGCTCTTTTGTTAAAAAAAACAGGAAAAAAGAGAAAAAAAGTGAAGAATTTGAGTTTCATCTTAAGAATTGGGTTATATAATAATACATATGAGTTGGAATAAGAGACGCAAGAGAGTCAGTGTTCACGAGGTCGCTGTTAAGGAGACTTCTGCTGAACCTGCAGCAGAGATTGTAAATGATGAGCCGGTAACCGAGCCGGATATTCAGGTTGTACCCGAGGTCAGGCACGGCTATTGGATCAAGGATGATCAGGCCGATGCGTCTGATGGAGTATTGTCCTATACATGTTCTGTCTGCGGTCACCGCACAGAAGAGCAGAGCGAGACCTGCCCTGCATGTCAGGCAGTCATGGATGAGACTCCGGCAGCAGCAGAGGCTGCTGAACCGGTCGAAGAGAAGGAGGAGTCTATGGGCCCCGAAGAAAGTACACAGCCCGGGCATGCATATTGGATCCACCACAGGAGACGTTCCGAATCCTATGCCAAGGGTTATTATTCACTTCCGGTTTGTGACTGCAGCAACTGCGGTTATACAGCAAGCATTGAAAAGAAGATCTGTCCGAGCTGCCATTGTGTAATGGACGCACCGCTTCCGGATAAGATCGATGCACCATATGAGGACTGACGTTTCTGAAGGGGAATGTCTGAATAGAAAGGGATTGTAATGGCAAAAGTAACAGTTCGCGAAAACGAAAACATTGATGACGCTCTGAGAAGATGGAAGCGCGCTGTCAGCAAGGATGGTATTCTGGCATCTGTGCGCAAAAAGGAATTCTACGTCAAGCCGGGCGTCAGACGCCGTTTGAAGAGCGAAGAAGCTAGAAAAAAGAACAAGCGCAGATAACATGACCGTGTGTCATGTTTTTTGTACGGGAGGAAACATGAGAGACTATCATTTCTTTGCGACAGTCAGCCGCATGAAATATATCAACAGATGGGCATTGATGCGCAATTCCAGGATGGAGGATCTGAGTGAGCATTCACTGGAAGTGGCGATGATCGCACATGCACTGTGCATGATCGGCAATGTCCGTTACGGAAAACACCTGAATGGAGAACGCGCTGCCGTGATCGCGCTGTACCATGATGCCAGCGAGATCATTACGGGAGATCTGCCTACACCGGTCAAGTATTACAGCGATGAGATCAGGGATGCCTACAAGAATGTGGAAAGCCTGGCAGAGGACCAGCTGCTGGAGGAACTGCCGGATGATCTGAAAGAGATCTACAGAGGCATCCTCAAAGCAGATACTTCCCAGGAGGACAGACTGCTCAGACGCTACGTGAAAGCTGCAGATAAGCTGTCGGCATTGATCAAGTGCATCGAAGAGGAGAGCGCAGGGAATACCGAGTTCAAAACAGCGAAGATCTCTACAGAGGAGTCATTGAAGGAAATGATCCCCGAGATCCCGGAGATCAATGATTTCATCACGGAATTCCTTTCTTCCTACGGCAGCACACTGGATGAACTGCTTTCAAGGCACTGAAAGGAATCAGTAATAGCGTTTTTGTTAAAAATGTGATCGATGCTCAATGCTGTTAAGGAAGGTTTCATTCAAAGAAAGTTAAAATGAAGGATTTCTCAGGGACTTAACTATACTTGCAGGATCTGACCAACACGGTCTGAATTTTTTTGGGAAATAACTTGTCGGGTTTATTCCTCAAGATTATAATATAGTCAAGAAGACCAACATGGTCAAATATGACCAGGTCTAAGGAGGAACAGCAATGCAGGTTAACATTCTGGAAGCGAAGACAAACCTATCGAATTTGGTTCGACTGATAGAGACGGGTAAAGAAGATCACATCATCATTGCAAGGTATGGAAAGCCAGTTGTAAAGATGGTTATCTATCATGATACGCCCGTTTCGAAGCGCATTGGTGTTGCAAAGGGAAAACTCAAATCACCGGCGGATCTGGATAAATACAATGATGAGATCGCGGAAATGTTTGGAGGTACGCTGTGAACCTTCTTTTGGACACACATATTCTGATTTGGGCATTGAATGAGGACTCGCGTTTGCCAGAAAAGGCAAAGGAAATGATCCTGGATGTGGATAATTACGTGTATTACAGTTCAGTCTCCATCTGGGAGGTTTCAATCAAGCATGCCAACCATCCTGACAATGTAGAGTTTACAGGAAAGGAACTCGCACAGTTCTGTCAGGAAGCAGGTTTCCTACCTGTGGAGATGCGTGATAAACATGTATTTGCACTGGAAACCATCACAAGAGCTGAAGGTGCTCCGCCCCACCACGATCCGTTTGACCGGATGTTGATAGCGCAGGCGAAAGCGGAGAATATGTCGTTTATTACGCATGATTCCTTGCTGCCATACTATGAAGAAAAGTGCATCCTGCCTGTATAAACTGCAGTCCGTATCAAACCCTGCCGGAAAATCCAGCAGGGTATTTTTATACCCCCAGCATTCAGTCCTGGAGATGAATCCGTGAGGTCAAAGGGAACAGTAAGTGTGCAAGGCATTGCTATGGTAACTGAGAGAACTGCTGTCAAGACACTGAACAGTCATGTTGAGCATGGGGAAGCCTGTGCTCTTTTTCTCTGCATATGAGTACATGAAACAATTTGTTTTTCTTTCAGAAACAACAGCTCTGCATGTTTGAAATAATTTGACGTGCTTGCATGTTTTTATGAAAATCTAAGAGTATTCGTATATAATAGTCCTATGTTTTTTGGAGGACATTATGAAAGTAGGATGCGTTAAAGAAATTAAAAACAATGAATTCCGTGTCGGATTGACACCTGATAATGTCAAAAGCTATGTGAAAGCAGGACATACAGTTCTGATCGAAGCAGGAGCAGGAATCGGTTCCGGCTTCAAGGATGAAGAATATATCAAAGCCGGTGCAGTCATGTGCGAGACTGCCAAAGAGGTCTGGGACAGCTGTGAAATGATGGTCAAGGTCAAGGAACCGCTGGAAGAAGAATTCGAACTCTTCCATGAAGGCCTGATCCTGTATACATACCTGCATCTGGCTGCTGACCGTCTGGAAACAGAAGCTCTGCTGAAGGGCAAGGTCAATTCCGTTGCCTATGAAACACTGATCGAACGTGACGGCAGTATCCCTCTGCTGGCACCGATGAGCCAGATCGCAGGACGTCTTTCCATCCAG
>CAMOPG010000141.1:0-6826 GCA_946622165.1 uncultured Erysipelotrichaceae bacterium | reverse complement strand
TATGGCAGCCCGGACAGTTTCAGATCCAGGTCAGCACCAGCAGTATGGTAGGCGATTATATGAACAGCGCAGGAAACTGGGCAGTTGTCGGCAAAAGCACTGCCTTGCGGATGACGGAACGATATCCGCTGAAAATGATCAGCTGTCAGGAGGAACTGCCGGTACGTGCCTTTTATATCATGGAAAACAGGTATCCCCGGCCTTCCCGCTTGTCTGCCATGGAACTTTTCAAGCAGGAACTGCAGGATTGGATCAGAAGAAGTCAGATCCTGCTGGGCGGCAGCTCGCATCCCGGCGCCAGGATCATCTGATGATAAAAGAGAACGGCTTTCGCCGTTTGCAATGTGTTTCAGAATGACATCAGCAAAACCGATTTGGAGGTTCATTCCTGAGAATCGGCTTTTTTCAATTCCTGAGCAAGGATATCATTGAACATCAGGAATGCAAAGGTGTCGGAGAGCACCGTATTGGATGCTTCGGAAAGAGACACCGAAGGCAGCGTGATCACTTCGCTGAAATTATGACGCAAAGGATGCTTGGAATTGATGGTGATCAGAACAAGATATGGCTTTTCATTGCTGTCCATGCGGATCCTGCGCATCAGCTCCTGATAAGACGAACCGGAAATTGCCGAATAAATGATGATCATATCATCAGATGTCAGATGATACGGAAGAAAATCCAGAGAGGGCAGTGCAGCATTGATGTCAGTTTCAAAGTTCAGCGTTATCAGCATTTCTTCTGCCGGCAGTCTGGAAAGATTGGAACCTAACAGAATCACTCTGCGGCTTTCACGCATTTTGGCGATCAGCTTGCGTACTTCAGCACGGTCAGTTGTTTCATATACCTGTTTCAGCAGTTTTCCATATGCATCTGCATTGTTCTGACGATCGGATCTCCCGGAAAGCTCTTTGATATCCTGGGCAAACTGATACTGGAACTCTGCAAATCCGCCGAAACCAAGCTTCTGTGCAAATCTGGTCAGAGCCGGTTTGGAAAAATTTCCCTTGTTGGCTAATTCACTGATCGGAAGCGAAGCATATTCGGCGGGAAATTTCTTGATCGATTCATAGATCTTGCGGTCATTTTTGGAAAAAGATGTTTTTCGGGAATCCATCAGATCAATAACATTCATAAGTTCTGTCTCCTGCGAAGTCATTATACAACAAAATAAAACGAAATATGTTTCAAAAACGCAAAAATAATATTGACACATGTTTTATCCTGAGCTATATTATGAGCGTGAGATAAAAGCGCTTTCACAGGGGAACTGCCGAGGCCTGATCAGCCCGGCTGAAAAAACAGGAGAGAAAAACAACATGGATAACTTCATGGATAAACTGATTGCAGTATCTGGAAAATTTGCACAGAACAAAGCATTGAATATCATTCAGGGAGCCTTCATGATGATGATGCCCATCACCATGGTCGGAGGTTTCACAGCACTCTTCAACGGTATCGGAGTTGATGCTTATCAGGCTTTCATCGCTTCCGCAGGCATCAAGGATGTTCTGAGTGTAATCTATCAGTGGACGATCGGAATGTTCGGCGTTTACGTATCATTCCTTGTAGCTTATCAGTTTGCGAATGTATATAAATGCGCAAAATCAAATATCGCTGTCGGCCTGACATCACTGGTATGCTTCATGATCGTAACACCGTTTGTCTTACCGGAAGATCCGTACGGCGCAAGCAGCCTGCCTCTGAACTGGCTCGGCTCCAGCGGCCTGTTCACAGCGATCATCATCGGTTTTGTAACAGGATTTATCTTCCTGTTCTGCCAGAAAAACAATATTGTCATTAAACTGCCGGATCAGGTTCCGCCTATGGTCTCCGCACAGTTTACAAGTATTATCCCTGCTGCACTGGCTATGATCCTCTTCGGAATCGTCGGTAAGGTATTTGCGGGAACATCCCTCGGATCATTCCACCAGCTGATCTATACACTCGTATCCACACCGCTCCATGCTGTAGGTTCCAATATCTTTGGACAGTGGGTCCTGATGGTCGTACTCTACGGTCTCTGGTTCTGCGGTATTCACGGCGGCATGACATGCGGACCGATCATCATGATGCTGTTCATGCAGCTCCAGATGGAAAACATGACAGCTTATCAGGCAGGTCAGACACTGCCCAACATGGTAGCAGGCGACGCGCTTTCCTTCGGAACAGGTTCTCTTCCGCTGATCATTGCAGCACTGATCTTCTGCAGATCCGAGTCCTGCAAATCAATTACAAGACTTGGCTTTATCCCGGCATTCTTCGGTGTCGATGAACCGATCTATTTCGGACTTCCGATGATCCTGAACCCGATGTTCTTCATCCCCTGGGTCCTGGTCGCTCCGACAGTTTCTGTTTTCGGAACACATCTGCTGAAAATGATCGGACTGCTCTCCTACAGCAACTGCACAGCCGGCGCGAATGCTTCCAACCTGCCGTTCTTTGTAGGAAACATGATGAACTACGGCGTTTCCGGTCTGATCTGGGGCTGCGTTCTGTTCGTGATCATCGTACTTGCATACATTCCGTTCGTAAAAGCATATGACAAACAGATGCTGGAACAGGAAAACAATCAGTAATCAAAAAGAAAGGCGGAGGGGGGAAACCTCCCCCTTTTTATAAACAGAAAGAAGGAAAACAGACTATGAAATTACTTGTTCAGAGTGACGACTACGGCATTACAAGAGCGGTATCCCTCGGATGCATTCACGGCATCAGAAACGGTGTCGTAAGAAATACAGGCATGTTTGCGAACATGCCCTGGATCGAAGAATGTGTTGAATGGATCAGACCGTATCTGGATCAGATCGCATTCGGCATTGACCTGAATGCCTCAACAGGTCCTTCCATTCTCGGACATGACAAGGTGCCTGCACTGACACATGAAGACGGTACATTCCTCGGTTCAAAAGAAAACAGAGCGCTGGATACAGATGAAAACGATCATGACCATCTGGCTGCGCACAGAGATGAACTGTATGCGGAATTTAAAGCACAGATCGAGCGCTACATTGAGCTCGTAGGACATAAGCCGGACTATATTCATAACCATGCATACGGCACGGCAACGACCGATGAAGTAACCAGAACACTGGCAAAGGAATACGGAGTGCTCTGCAGTGTCGCATTCATGGACAGACCGGAAGTGAAAGAAGCAGGCATGGGCTGGTACGTCTTTGGCGGACCGGAAGCACAGCTGACGGAAGATCCCATCACCTATATCACAGAAGACAAGGGAGGCATTCTCAAAGAGGAATACGGGTATATCGTTTCCCATTGCGGATATGCGGATGCAGAGCTGTTCAAGCTGACAAGCTTCTCCACATGCAGAGTGAAGGACCTGGAATGCATGACCAGTGAACAGGTAAAAAACTGGGTGAAAGAAAACAACGTTGAACTTGCTTCATTCAAGGATCTGCCGCAGGAGTGGATATGATGAAGCTGCCGGAACACTTTCTTTGGGGAGCATCTACAAGTGCATTCCAGATCGAAGGGGCATATAACATTGACGGAAAAGGCCTGGCAACCACAGACGTCAGGGAAGTTCCGGAAGGGATCGCTGATACGAAAGTCGCCTGCGATCATTACCATCACTGGAAAGAAGATGTCGATCTGATGTCAGAACTCGGCCTGAAAACGTATCGCATGGGGTTCTCCTGGAGCCGGATCATGCCGGATGAAACGATGGTCCCGAATGAAAAGGGACTGGCTTTCTATGATCAGCTGATCGACTATCTGTTGGAAAAAGGGATCGAACCTTTCGTAACGCTCTATCATTTCGAATGTCCGCAGGCACTGGTCGATGCGTTCGGCGGATGGAAGAGCAGGAAGATGATCGATGCCTATGTGAAGTATGCGGAAGTATGCTTCAGGCATTTCAAAGGAAGGGTCACAAAATGGGTGACTGTCAACGAGCAGCTGATCGCTACAGCTGCACCGGGACTGGCAATGGAATACCTGAAGGATCCGCATGAACGCGCGAAATGGATCTGGCAGATCAGCTATCATGTATCTCTGGCAGAACACCGTGCATTCGATCTGCTCAGAACGATCGATCCGGATGCTGCCATCGGTCCGGTATGCGCTATTCAGGTCGTTTATCCCGCATCCTCTGATCCGGAAGACATCCGGGCAGCACAGGAAGCAGAAGAAATGATGGAATTTGCCCTGCTGGATATGAGCGTATACGGAGAGTATTCCCCGTTTGCACGTACATGGCTGAAAGAACGTGGTCTGCTTCCGGAAACAGAAACAGAAGATGAAGCAGTCCTGCATGGCTCAAGACCCGATTTTATTGGTGTGAACTATTATTTCAGCACATGCGCGAAATATGAACAGAAGCCATTTGATTTCAACACATCATTCTTCTGGGCATCAGATGACTGCCGCATCATTCCGAATGAAAATCTGAAGAAGACCGAATGGATGAATATGGGGATCGATCCTCAGGGACTGTATAACGGCATGAGAAAGGTGTGGGAACGGTACCGTCTGCCGATGATCGTGACGGAAAACGGAATGGCTGTGAGTGAGACCCCCGATGAAGATGGCAGAATTCATGACACATACCGTATTGAGTATCTGAGAGATCATATCAATGCAGTGATGCGGCTGAGAAAAGAAGGCTATCCGGTATTCGGATACTGCCCGTGGAGCTTCATCGATGTTCTTTCATCTCATCAGGGTTTTTCCAAGCGGTACGGGCTGGTATTTATCGACCGTACGGAAACAGATCCAAAGGACTGCCGCAGGATCAAAAAGGACAGTTTCCGATGGTATCATGATGTCATTGAAAAGGATGGAAGGGATCTATGACAAACAGATTTCTGGCCGGTGCTGCGACAGCAGGACATCAGGTAGAAGGAAACAATACAAACAGTGACACCTGGGCGATGGAACAGATGAAATACGGCGGTTATTCGGAAAAGTCCGGAATCGCCTGTGACCACTACAACCGTTGGAAGGAAGACATCGACATCATGAAAGCTGCCGGTCTCAATGCATACCGCTTCTCTTTGGAATGGGCACGTATTGAACCGCAGGAAGGTGTCTTTGACCGGGAAGCGACAGAACATTACCGTAGGATCCTGCAGTACTGCAGGGAAAGCGGGATCGAACCGGTCGTTACACTTGTGCATTTCACCTGTCCCAAATGGCTGATCGAACGGGGCGGATGGGAAGCAGATCAAACTGTTGAATATTTCTGCAGATATACGGAATATGTCTGCAGGCAGTACGGTGAACTCCTGCATTACATCTGTACACTCAATGAAGCCAATATGGGCGTTCTTATCAGTATCTTCATTGCCCAGGCAATGGCACAAAGCCGGGAAGAAGGCGGAGCTCTGCAGATCGGCATGGATGTTGAAGCTATGGCTAAGGCAGATGCGGAAAAGAAAGAGGAAGAGCTTCAGGTCTTCGGATGCGAAGATCCCGCAGTCTTCACATCACCCCGCACAAAGCACGGAAATGATGTGATCCGCAGGGCACATATGGCAGCGGTCAGGACGATCCATGAACTGCTTCCCAACGCAAAAGCAGGCATTACGCTGAGCCTGCGTGATATCCAGGCAGCTCCGGGCGGTGAAGCACGTGCTGCCCAAAGCTGGGAAGAAGAATTCCGTCAGTTCCTGCCTGCTATGCAGGAAGATGACTTCTTCGGACTGCAGAATTACACGCGTACCGTCATGGATGCCAGCGGGGAACTGGCACCGGAAACAGGCGCGGAACTGACCCAGATGGGTTATGAATATTATCCGCAGGGACTGGAACATGTGATCCGTACTGTTCACAAAGACTTCAAAGGAGAGATCCTTGTCACAGAGAACGGCGTTGCGACAGACGATGATACGCGCCGCGTGGAATTCATCAGGACCGCATTGGAAGGCGTCAGGGCCTGCCGCAGGGATGGCATTCCGGTCAGCGGCTACTGCTATTGGTCACTCATGGACAATTATGAATGGCAGTCCGGTTATTCCATGCGCTTCGGACTGATCGGAGTAGACCGTAAGACACAGGAGCGTATTCCCCGTGAAAGCCTCTACTTCCTTGGTGAACAGCTGAGATCATTCTGAACAGCCGTATAACAGATCATTCTTCCGGTAAGGAGATCGGTCTGTTTTTTTATTTGCAGGGGGCGATTGTTATAAGTTAGCGGTTACTAACTTTGCGCTACGATAGAGCTATGGAGGTTAATTGCTATGAAACTTGTATTGATCCGTCACGGAGAAAGTGAGTGGAACAAACTGAATTTATTTACCGGCTGGACAGATGTGGATCTGAGTGAAAAAGGGCATGAGGAAGCGAAGAATGCTGGAAGACTGCTGAAAGCAGAAGGATATGATTTTGATGTCTGCTATACGTCGATCCTAAAGCGCGCCATCCATACACTGGACCATGTGCTTGATGAAATGGACAGGGTATGGCTTCCGGTAGTGAAATCCTGGAAACTGAATGAGCGCCATTATGGCGCGCTGCAGGGACTGAATAAGGCGGAAACTGCTGAAAAATACGGAGAGGAGCAGGTAAGGATCTGGCGCAGGTCCTTTGATGTCAAACCGCCTGCACTGGATCTGACAGATGAAAGAGCACCGCAGAACCAGGCTATGTTCCGAGAGATCCCGGCAGAAGAACTCCCTCTCCATGAATCACTGGAGACTACGATTGAGCGGGTCGTACCTTATTTTGAGCAGGTGATCAAAGAAGATATGAAAGCAGGAAAACGCGTGCTGATCGCTGCGCACGGAAACTCACTCAGAGCGCTGGTCAAGTATTTTTACGGTCGTTCAGATGATGAGATCATCGGAGTGAACATTCACACAGGCTC
>CAMOPG010000140.1:0-6831 GCA_946622165.1 uncultured Erysipelotrichaceae bacterium | reverse complement strand
GATGCTGAATACGGCAGAAGCTGCTGAACGGGCATCATTGATCATTTCCGATGATGAATGATCATATTTGATTGCAAAATAGTTGCATTTAGCATATATAATGGTTGTGCGAATTGGAGATGTAAATCATGAGTGAGAAAAAACAACTGATCCGGGATCTGACAACCGGCAGCGTGCCGAAAACACTGCTGACATTTGCTATGCCGCTGTTCTTTTCCGGACTGCTTCAGACTGTCTATAACATGGTAGACATGATCGTTGTCGGTCAGTTTGTAGGAACAAACGGATTGTCCGCAGTATCGATCGGCGGTGAAGTCCTGCAGCTTCTGACATTTGTGGCAATGGGCTTTTCCAATGCCGGTCAGATTACGATATCCAGATATGTCGGAGAAGGAAGAAGAGACCGTGTCGGCCAGATGGTCGGTACATTGTTTACCCTTCTCATGGGTGCCGCAATCGTATTGATGATCATATTCCTGCTCGGATACAAGGGCGTTATGACATGGCTCAATACCCCTGAAGCATCCTGGGATATGACAGCTGATTATATCAGGACATGCGTATTCGGACTTGTATTTATTTACGGCTATAACCTTGTTTCAGCGATCCTGAGAGGCATGGGTGATTCCAAGCATCCGTTCCAGTTCATCGCGATCGCTTCTGTTCTGAACATTATCCTCGACCTGCTCTTTGTTGGTGTACTGAATATGGGTGCCTTCGGTGCTGCGCTGGGTACAGTGATCGGTCAGGCAGTCAGCTTTATCTTTGCACTCAGACTGCTGTACAAAAACAGGGAACAGTTCTACTTTGATTTCAAACCGGAGCACTTCAGAATATATTCGACGGTCATCCGCCCGCTGCTGTCACTGGGCATTCCGATGGTGATCCAGTCAGCTGCGATCACATTCTCCATGCTGTTTGTCAATTCCTATATCAACTCTTATGGCGTGACATCCGTAGCGGTAACAGGTGTCGGCAGAAAGATCGAATCGATCGTCAATATCGTATCCCAGGCAGTATCCAGTGCAGGCGGTGCTATGATCGCACAGGCACTTGGCGCAAACAAGATCAAACGTGTCCCGAAAGTCGTCTTTACGGCATTCTTCACTGTACTGGTACCGGCTGTCATCATGGGATTGATCACGATCTTCAAACCGGAATGGCTGTTCGGTCTGTTCTCCAGTGATGAGGCAGTACTGACATTGGCGCTGACGTATATTCCGTTTGCACTGATCCAGTATGCCGGCTCAACAGTACGGCCTGCAGCGTTCTCACTGATCAACGGTTCAGGAAACTCCAAGCTGAACCTGTCCGTTGCGCTTCTGGACGGTATTATCTGCAGGATCGGACTTGCCCTGCTGTTCGGTGTACAGATGGGAATGGGCATCAAAGGCTTCTGGCTCGGAAATGCTGTATCGGGTCTGGTACCGGGACTGATCGGTGGAACATACCTGATCAGCGGAAAATGGAAGCTCAGAGCTTCCGGGGCAATGCAGGAAGCATAACGAAAAAGAGGATGTACCCGATGGATACGATCGTGTCCATGAGGTGCATCCTTTTATGATGTTCTGAGTTTGAAGCCGGACTTAGTACGGCCACTCGATATCATCATCGATCGGGCACTGATAGACTCTGCCGCCCATCGATTCTTCGAATTCTTTCTTTGCGGCTTCCAGACGCTCAGGATCAGCCATGATCCTGTAGGCACCGCCTGCCATGATCTTGGCAGCTCTCAGCATGCCTTTCAGTCCATATGATGAACCTGCAGAAGCGGTCACCATCCAGCTGTGACCGGGTGCCAGGGAGTTCGTCGTGCATTCATTGACCTGGAAACCGGGACAGATGTGCTCAACGTCACCATAGTCCGTGGAACCATAAACATTGTTGGATCTCAGTTCCTGATCCTCGTAGTTCAGCGGCTTTGTATCCGGCGTGTACAGTGAGGAATGGCTGTTGAGTTCATCGGCGAATTTCAGTTCTTCTTCCGTATATTCATTCAGAGGGATCTCTGCACGGGCTTCCTGAACTGCCTGGGCAATGACATGATTCTGCAGCGTCGGATAAATACCGCCGATCTTCGTAACCTTCATGGTCGTTTCTGTCATGTGCGCAGCACCTTCTGCGCATCTGACAACGCGGTTGAACGCATCGACAGTTGCTTCACGGGTCAATGCTCTGACGAAATACTTGACCTGTGCATGGTCGGGAACGATATTCGGTGCCAGACCTCCGTCAGTATAGATATAATGCATGCGGACATCACTGGTGACATGTTCTCTCAGGAACTCAACACCAAGGTTCATCAGCTGTGCAGCATCCAGAGCACTTCTGCCATTGTGCGGTGCACCTGCCGCATGAGATGTTTTTCCGTAGAAATCAAAGAATGCGCCTTCAACACCGGTATGCGGACCGACGGTATCATGTGAGACTGTTGAAGGATGCCATGTGATCGTAAAGTCACATTCTGCAAATGCACCTTTCTTCGCCATAAAGCCTTTGCCAGTCAGCTGTTCTTCAGCAGGGCATCCGTAGAAGATGACAGTACCCGGAAGTTTTTCTTCCTCAAGGACTGCTTTTAAACCGATGCATGCGCCAAGGCATCCCGCGCCGAGCAGATTGTGTCCGCAGCCGTGACCGTCTCCGCCTTCAACGACAGGGTTATGGAAGGAACAGTGCTGCTGGCTGAGACCCGGCAGGCAGTCATATTCCGCCGCAAGACCAACAACAGGCTTTCCGCTGCCCCATACCGCACGGATCGCAGTCGGCATGCCGTAAGCTCCGACCTCTGTCTCAAAGCCGTTTGCCCTCAGCACTTCAGCAGTCCAGGCGACTGCTTTTGTTTCTTTCCAGCCCATTTCCGGGTTTTCCCAGATGTTCAGAGCCAGTTTTTCAAGTTCTTCAGCGTGCTCATCAATTGCACGGTAAGCTGTGTTGATCATGATAAATCCTCCTATGTTACGTTTTAATGATACCGTAACAGATAAAAATGTAATGAAGAAAGCTCAGGTGTGTGCATATGAATCGCGCAGCAGACTGAAAAAATGAAAGAAGGCTGATGTTTGCGCAGACGTATGATCTGCTGATCTGACCGTAAAGAAACAGAAACAATCAGGATCGCCCGGATATTTCGGTACCGCGATTATGACTTTTTTGTGCCATTATATATTCGGAGGTGCTGTTTATGCCCGAAGTAAGTTTTATTGTACCTGTATATAATGCGGAAAAAAGCGTCGGAAAACTGATTGAAAGTGTTCTGAACCAGGAATACCGGGATCTGGAACTGATCCTGGTGGATGACGGCAGCAAGGACGGAAGTCCGGCGATCCTTGACCAGTATCAGGCAAAGGATGAGCGTGTCAAGGTCATCCACAAGCCGAACGGCGGCGTATCGGCCGCCCGCAATGACGGTCTTCAGGCCGCTTCCGGAACATATATCCGTTTTCTGGATGCGGATGACTGGATCCCTGATGACTCCACCAAAGAGATGGTCAGGGCAATCAAGGAGACTGGTGCAGACCTTGTCGTCGGAGATTTTTACCGCGTTGTCGGAGATAATCTTGCAAAAAAAGGCAGTATTCCTTCCGAAAAACTGCTGACGACTGAAGAATATGCAGAGTATATGATGGAAAGCCCGGCTGATTATTATTACGGAGTGATCTGGAATAAACTGTATCGGAAAGATCTGATCGAGCAGTACAAGATCAGATTTGATAAGACGCTCAGTTTCTGCGAGGACTTTGTATTCAATCTGGAATATGTTCTGCATACAAAAACGATCCTGCCGCTTCAGGTGCCTGTTTACTATTATGTAAAAACCGAAGGCTCGCTCGTTTCCCAGAATATCAATCCGGTACGTCTGGTCAGAATGAAGACCAGTCTGTATTCCTACTATGACCAGTTCTTCAGAAAAATTCTGGATGAAGAAGAATACCGTGCCCAGCGCGGCAATATCGCTTCATTCCTCGTGGCAGCCGCAACGGATGAGTTCACGATCCCCATGATGCCCGGCACGAAGAAGCTGGGTGAAGAAACGATCCCTGTTTACTATTTTGATGATGAAAATGAGGATATCTATACAGCGATCACTTATATGAAACTGGCGTATGAGCGCTATATGAATACGATCGCCATGAAGCATTCACTTGAACTTCCGGATATCAAGGTTCTGAATTATCTGAAACATGCAGGCAGATACTGTTCCCAGAAGGAGATATCCTGTATGACAGGTGTCCCTCAGACAACGATCCTGGGATCACTGCAGAAACTGAACCTGAAAGGATTTGTCACCCTTGAAATTCATGAGACAGGACTTGCGGGTATGTATGTCCGCAATGAGGATCTGGAAAAAGAGTTTGCGGATGCACAGAACGACATGAAGAAACTGTGCACCAATGGCATGGACGAGCAGGAAGTCAGCAGGATCGTCCGGGGGATCGCTGCGAACCTGAAGGAACATCTGAAATGAAACTGACATCTGCCGATAAAGAGAAACTGTTTGTCGGTGCTGATGCATGGACAACACACAGTACTGATGATCTTCCGTCGGTCCGTGTCTCGGACGGCCCCGGCGGTCTGCGTATAGAAGCTGTGACCGGCCTGGGATTCAATCGTTCACATCCTGCAGTCTGTCATCCGACAGCATCTCTGCTTGCATGTTCTTTTGACCGTGAGCTGCTTCATGAACTCGGTGAAATGCTGGCAGAAGAATGCCAGGCCCAGTCCGTAGACGTACTGCTCGGACCGGGTGTCAATCATAAGAGAAGCCCGCTGTGCGGACGCAACTTTGAATACTACTCTGAGGATCCGGTACTGTCAGGTGAGCTTGGAGCTTCATATGTCAACGGACTTCAGGAGAACGGGATCGGAGCTTCACTGAAGCATTTCGCAGGCAATTCACGGGAAAAAGGGAGACTCATCAGTGACAGCCTCATAGATGAAAGGGCACTGCGCGAGATCTACCTGAAGCAGTTTGAGACGGTAGTCCGCAAAGCGCATCCATGGACGATCATGGCTGCCTACAATAAGCTGAACGGAATATACTGCACGCAGAACAGGAAGCTTCTGAAAGACACAGCCAGAAATGAATGGGGATTTGACGGCGTATTTGTTTCTGACTGGGGAGCAGTCTCTGATCCTGTCAGCAGTATGAAGGGCGGACTGAATCTGGAAATGCCGGGAGGCGATCACGGAACTTCCGATCTTCTGGATGAAGCGCTGAAAAGCGGAGCACTTACACCGGAGGAACTGGATGAATCCGCCGAATATATGCTGAACCTGGTGCAGAAGACCGGTTATGCCGGAAGACACCGCTTTGACCTGGAGAAACACCTTGATTTTGCCCGGAAGGCAGCACAGCAGTCTGCCGTCCTGCTTGAAAACAACGGTGCACTGCCGCTCAGAAAGGAACAGAAGATCGCGCTGATCGGAGCGTTTGCGAAAAAGCCCAGATATCAGGGTGCAGGCTCATCAAATGTAAATGCAGTCAGAACGGATAATCTGTTTGATGTTATGGATGAAGCAGGGATCCGCTTCACCTACGCAGCCGGATATGATGCATCGGCAGAAACGCCCAGTCCGGGAATGATCCAGGAAGCAGTGCATCTTGCAAAGCACAGCGATTGTGCTGTGATCGTTGCTGGACTGCCTGAGCAGGATGAAGCAGAAGGCTATGACAGAAAGCATCTGGATCTGCCGGAAAATCAGAATGAACTGATCAAGGCAGTTGCTGCAGTACAGAAAAACACAGTTGTTGTCCTGCAGTGCGGCGCTCCGGTGATCCTGCCGTGGCGCAAAGAGGCCGCTGCAGTACTCTGCATGTATCTGTCAGGTTCCCAGGGTTCACATGCAGCATTTGATCTGCTGTACGGAAATGCATGTCCCTGCGGACATCTGGCGGAAACGTGGCCGCTCAGACTGGAAGATACGCCCAGCTACAGGTATTTTGATGATGATGTGCTGTTTGTGCAGTACCGGGAATCGATCTTTACCGGCTACAGGTATTACGATACATTCCATGTCCCCGTCGCTTATCCGTTCGGATACGGACTTTCCTATACATCGTTTGAATACAGCAGTCTCAGACTGCAGGAAACAGAAAACAGTGTGAAAGTCTGGCTGGATGTAAAGAATACCGGCAGTTTCAAGGGAAGAGCAGTCGTGCAGATCTATACGGGAATGACAGATTCACGGATCTGCCGGGCAGATCATGAACTGAAAGACTTTGCATCTGTTGAACTGGCCGCAGGAGAGGTCAGGACGGTTTCATTCGAGATCCCCAAGGAATCTCTGAAATTCTATGACGTCATCAGAAATGAATGGGTACTGGAGGACGGCACCTACAGGTTTATGGCCGCAGATCATTCAGGACATATGATCCTTGAAGAAGATCTGATCCTGGAAGGGGAAACCGATGTCCATGCGCTTCTGGAAAAAGAATATCTGAAAGTCGATGATGCAGGCCTGACGGTATCAAAGCAGGATTTTGAAACTGTTTATGCAAAAGAAATTCCTGAAGACGTGCCGCTCTTTCCGTTTACGAGGGACACTGCGATCGCAGATCTGGAAGACACAAGGATCGGAAGGCTGATCCACAGAGGCGTCAGACAGCTGCTTGACAGAGGAATCATTCATGATGTGGAGGAATCCATGATCTGGGAGGCACCGGTCAGGATGATGCTGATGGGATCGCACAGATTCACCTGGCATACTGTTGACGGAGTTGTTGAAGTGCTCAACGGGCATCCTGTCAAAGGAGTCCGCAGGATCATGAGAAGTCTGAAAAAGAAATAAAAAAATTGTCTGCAGAATGCAAATCTGCAGGCAATTTCTTTA
>CAMOPG010000139.1:0-6865 GCA_946622165.1 uncultured Erysipelotrichaceae bacterium | reverse complement strand
CTTTGCATATACAGCATTACACATTTCCCGGATAAACATGCTTCAGATGCTTCCGGGCGATCTCTGTCAGATGATAGATGGCACTGCGTTCTGTTGCCGGGATCCTGTATTTATAGCGGGGAAAGTATCTGGAAAGATGCAGCACGATATCCGGATCCAGAGAAGCCAGCCATTTGGCTTCTTCTTCAATGAATGCTTCTGTATCATTTTTTCCGGGAATGACGAGCGTCGTCACTTCAACATGGCATTTTCTGCAGGATGCTTCGATCGTCCTGCGTACTGTTTCAAGATCCCCGTTCAGTTCACGGTAGAACTGCTCGTCTCCCTTGAGATCGATATTCATCGCATCCGTCACTTCCAGCAGTTCATCCAGCACACGGGGCGATACACAGCCGTTCGTCACAAGCACTGTTTTCTTGTCATACGGTCTGATCAGACGCGCGGTATCGATGATGTACTCATAAGAGATCATCGGTTCGTTGTATGTAAAGGCAATGCCAAGATTGTCTTTTTCTCTCAGCACCAGCTCTGCCAGCTGTTCAGGCGATACTTCTCTGTAATAAGCTGTGCTTTCATCTGTCATGGAGATGGATGCGTTCTGACAGAACGGACAGGAAAGGTTGCAGCCATAGGAACCGGCAGACAGGATCCATGAACCGGGATAGAAATGATACAGCGGCTTCTTTTCGATCGGGTCCATCGCCAGGGATGTAAGCCTGCCGTAATTATCGCAGACATTGACGCCGTTCACATTTCTCCTTGCCCTGCACATCCCTGTCTTTCCTTCCTGCAGGCGACACCGGTGCATGCACACATCACAGATGATCTCAGACATGACGGATGACCTCAAAGCGTTCCAGCATCAGTTCTTCATCATCCGGATCGATGCCGCCCTTGCGGCAGGCAATGGCGATCTGATCTTCAACTGTATCCACGCCCTCGAGATTCGGCAGCAGCAGTCCCCTCTGATAACCCTTGGAACAGATCACGCCATAGCGCTTCACATCCAGCTGACTGCGGTCAAGCACAGGCTCTGTTTCACCTAGTACATCTACGGAAATATCCAGATACGGGAGCTCATCTTCCCTGATCGGGGTAAAGCGGGGATCCTTCGAACAGGCAGAGATCGCATTGTAGATGATCTCTTTTGCAATATTATCTCTGGTCGGAGCGATCGTACCGATGCATCCGCGCAGATCGCCATGTTCATGGATACTGACGAAGACGCCTGCCTGGCGTTCCAGCATCTCTGAGGGAAGTCCATCAGGCACATCAATGCGGTTCCGCTTAGTCACCCATTCCCTCACCTGAATCCTGGCCAGGCTGACATAAGGATCCTGCTCAGCAGTTTTCTGCATGATGCGCTCCTGTTCTTTCTTCATATAGGCATCCAGGAAATGACGGGTCATATCCTCTCCTGCCGGCTCATACGTCACGATCCCGTAGCCGACGCCGAACGTCGCTTCATGGCTGTACGCATGCGGTATGACTGCTGTACCGTCCAGTGCGCCTGCCATCATCACGAAGGAACGATGACCGCACTCTTCACTGCGTTCCAGCAGTACAGGATCGTACTCCAGCAGTTCCCCGAACCTGGCGTGTCCCATGGTCCCCATGATCTGCATATCATATTGCGGACCTTCCGGCTTGTAGCCGTACGGGCCGTCCTCCTTCTGGCAGTGCGACAGATCACCGCTGCCGATGATGACAGTCCGTCTGTTCAGCGCCTCCGATACCTGTTTGATGTACATGCCGAGCTGATAATGCATGGCCAGCGGGAATCCGCTCAATCCGATGCGTACGACCTGATAACCGGAATAATGCTGATCAAGGAAGTATAACGGCACCATAACGCCGTGATCGAGCATCTTGTCACGGTCATACTGGGTTCCTGCCGGGAAGTCATGTTCCTCGCACAGCTTTGTGAGTGTGTTCGTGAACAGTTCATCGTAGGTCACATCAAAGGCCACGCCGCCGGCACGGAACCTTCCGAAGTCACCATAGGCGTGCCTGCCGGATGATACATTAAAGTAATCACGATACATAATCGCATGCGGACTGATGATGACGACTGTTTCAGGCTTGCAGTCCGCAATGAACTGCATGGCACTGTGATAACTGTCCAGCGTGTCCTGAATCTTGAATTCTTCCCCTCTGCCCACCTCATGGACCGCCAGGGGCGGATGCGGTACCATAACTGCACCAACGATCATATATCCCTCCTGCAGAGCTCTTCTGCTGATCTTAGACAAGCTTTCAAATGATATTGTTTGTGTACTTCACTATACCTTCAGAATACCTGTTTTTGCGGTCATGCTCAATCCGTTTCCAAAACAAAACCGGCAATGTGCCGGTCTGCTGTTATTCTTCTGTGACAACGGGAAGCGTGGATCCGCCATACGGCATTGCCAGTACTTTTGCATGGCTGCCCAGGATCCTGAATGCTTCATCAAAGGCAGCCTGTGCATTGCTGTAAGGCTCCAGGAAACATGCACGGACAAGCTGCTCATCCATTTCCGAGACCAGGAATACCCTGGCATGTTCCAGCACCATGGCGATCGCAGCTGCTTTATGTCCGCCCAGCTCAAACGCTGTTTTGACGCGGTCAGTCAGATCGGATGGTTTCCTGGCTTCCGAGATCCATCTTCCAAATGTCTTTTCGCCCAGGCCTTCTTTGCAGGAACCGATCAGGATGATGATCCCGCCGTCCTTAACAGCATGCTTTGCGTTATCCAGTGCCTTCTGAGTCTGGTACAGGTTGAGGTCCTTCGGAGCACCGCCCTGGGATACCAGAACGATATCCGCACGCTCAGCGATCGGCTTTTTATACAGCTGTTCCAGGAACGCACATCCCTGGCGGTGTGCCAGAACAGGATCACCTGCCACAGCATGAATGATCTTCTTATGCTCATCCAGAACAACATTGACGATATAGTCAACGCCGAAGATCCTGCCTGCTTCTTCAATATCTTCACGGATCGGGTTGCCATCCAGCTTTCCGGCATGTGCTGCTTCCCGGATCATCATGGAATGATTGACCTGAATCGCAGATCTAGTGGATACACCCGGCATGATCGCCTTGACGCCGCCCGAGAAGCCGGCAAAGTAATGGTATTCAATATTGCCAAGACATATCACAAAATCCGCCTCAGCGACTGACCTTGTGATATCGACCGGCGTGCCGTGTGATGTCCTGCCGAAACTGATGCAGTCATCCGGATCAGAATCCACGCATTTCACTTCATTGTACACACGCTCTCCGACAAGCTTTTTATGTTCTTCTGCAGTCTGTTTCCTATGACTGCCCAAGGCAAATACAACGGTAATGTCTTCTTTCCGTACGCCTGCTTCATACAGTTCATCCAGAACCGAAGGAAGGATCGTATAGGACGGACACGGACGCGTCACATCACTTGTCACGATTGCGACCGTCTGTCCTTTTCTGACTGTATCCTTCAGGTATCCGGCACCGACCGGATGCCGAAGCGCCTGTCTCACAGCCTCTTCCCCTTCATACTGGTGTTCTACCTTCTCAGGCAGAAGAATACCCATACAGTTCTCATCAGGCAGCTCAACATTCTGCACTGAAGTACCGAATCCGAATTCCAGTTTCATTAACGTTTCCTCCACAGTTTATTTTACTGCAAAACCGGCAGTACTTTGATACGATCATCAGATATTTGCTGTTCCTGACGGATCAATCAAAAGACGAGGCATGCAATGTCATACCTCGCCGAAGTAAATCTGATTTCAGAATATCTCTGTTATTTGTTTTCCCAGCGCTTCTTCAGCACGAATGCGGAAGATTTGGGCTGTCTGTTTCTGGTGAATACGCCCTTCTTGTTGCCGTTGACACGCATGATGCCTTCGGTCGTCTGGAAGTCCGCAAGTTCCATGTCAGCTCACCTGTGATGAAGTCATAGGAATCAAATACGCTGAAGTTTTTTCATATTCTTCTGGTTCAGATATTCTTTGTAAACAGAAGGAAAGATCTTCGGATCCATATCCTCATAGCATTCATAAAGCTGCCTGATCAGTGCTCTGAACGTCTGATCACGGTTATGACAGACACGGATCAGTTCCTTCAGCAGATTGCCGAAGTCATAAAATTCCGCAACGTTATCCAGCAGGTGCTGATCTCTTGTCCTGGAAAAGGTGACCAGTGCCCGCAGTACTTTTTCGATCGTTTTCTGATCCACTTTTCTCAGATCATTGCGGCATATCTCATCTACGGCAGACGTAATGAAATAGGGATCTCCTGTTTCCTCGATATCAAAATGCTGAGGCACGATCCTGTCCAACAAGTCCATGAAGGCATCGGAGTTCAGCCATTTTTCTTCTTGTTTGTCATCCAGGATACGTCCGTACCGGTCATAATACATCTGATCAAGTTTTTCGACATCTTTGATCTGACGGTAATCTGCAATGATCGTTTCTTCACTGAGATCGACGCCGTATTTTTTCAATGCTGCAAAGTACTCTTCGTTAGATGTGTCACGGCGTTTTCCCATCAGCTTGACAGCATTGTATAAGACTTCTCTGAATTTGTGATCTTCGTTCATATGACGCCCCCTGACTGCGGTCCATTGATCATATTCATCTGAATCGACGCCGTTTCTTCCAGTCAGACTCATGATACCATTGATCGCCATCATTCACAATGATGATCCGGGTATGCAGAAACCGGCGTGATTTATTCAGCAATCCTCAGGCGTTCTTCTTTTTGAGGAAGGACAGAACGATCATTGCTGCAAGACCAGCAGGCCAAAGCAGATCAATGAACTGACCGACAGCATTGTAAACAGTTCTGACTCCTTTGATCGGCACATCACATACTGCGATGTCCTCCATGACACTGTGATCATCGATCAGAATGTTGCCCAGATAATCGGTCACAAAGGTATACCCTTCATATGTAGCCTTGACCATATTGACACCGTTTTCCACCGCGCGGAAAACCAGGGCATGTGAATGAAATTTATAGACTTCTTCCCATTCCCAGGAGGGATTGAAATATACATCTGTATCGGACGGCATCGTACGGATGTAGCTTGGGAAGTCACCGTCATAGCAGATGACACCAGCATAATTGAATGTCTTGCCGGCAACAGTAATTGTGCCGCTGGGAATGACATGATCACCTTTGACAAAATAAGGCTTTTCAATGACCGGTACCAGAATGGACTTTTCATATTCCGCAAGGATAGTACCCTGATCATCAATGAAGTAGTAATAGTTCAGGGAAAGTCCGTCGTTTGATCCGTCTTCATCATCTACTTCAATCGGGATATGAACATACAGGCCATATTCCTTTGCCAGTTCCTGCGCTTCCTGCACAAAGGCTGCCTGGTCAACATTGGAAACAGTGAAAGCCTCCTCACTGAAAGCAAGCAGCTCAGCACGGGCACCTTTTGCCTGTTCAAAGCTTTCATGCAGGGAATCGATATTGTCCTGGAGTGTCAGTACTTCCCATTCACCGTTTTCCAGCAGTTCAACTTCCGGACCTGTCCCTAAAGCGGTCTTAACGGTTTCCGGAGCGAATTTCACTGAATGCAGACGGATGCCTCCGTAGAAATTGAAGGCGACCAGAAATGCCAGCCATGTCAGAGCAGGTTTTCTGATCTCTTCCGGCCGGAAACCATGTTCCGCACAATACAGCAGGATCGTGCTGAACAGTGCAATAAAGAAGGAAAGACCGTATGTACCGATGATCGAAACGATCTGGATGAATGCATTATTGCCTGCCTGTGTATAAGCGAGATTGGCGATCACGGAGAAACCGGTCAGAGAGAACAGATATTCCGTTGCCGCAATTCCCAGCGGAAATACCAGCAGATCAAAGGGATAGGCAAGCTTCTTATAAAGGAAGCAGTCCAGCACGAACGGAATGAAGCTGGGCAGCGTCAGAATAAATGTAGCAGCCATGGATACCTTCAGATCTCCCGTGCCTACAGAGTCCCCCATTGCCAGAGCACGTACTGCCGGGTACAGCAGCGCCATCAGAACGATCGTCTTCCAGCCGGAATGTCTGCGCATGGTATAAAGAATGCATGCCGGCCAGATAAAGGCGGTAACAGGTACATTCCATACACTGCCCGAAAAGAAGAGTGCGATCAGTCCGGCGACAGGCACAAGCCAGTCAGCCAATTTGAAATTTTTCATTGCTTTATCCTCCTGAAAATGAAAAATGACCGGCGAAATACCGGTCAGATCGTTTTCATGCAAATACAGCAGGCTGCCGGATAAGATCCGTCCGCAGGTATTGACCATTTCATAATCGACTGGAATTTCGCTTATAAAATCCGGGCACTTAAGCCCGATCAATATTCATGCCCTTCCGGCATGATCCCTGTATCTTCTACAGGTCCCCGGCATTTGACCCGGCCGTCCGTGTAGCCTTAACTCTCCTCAGAAAGTGGTCTTGGATCTCATCAATTGAAACCGTCGCAATTATACATAAACAGTCAGGCATCAACAAGTTATTTTTCATTGATTTTGCGATGAATTTCAGATGAAGCGCTTACATTGCAATTCGGTTTGATAAACCCTTTCAATCATGCGCCCTGGCTTCTGTCTGTACGGGTTCTCCATCATGAAAACAGACGTGCCCGATACACATAAATAGGGAATGCATGTCCTTTGAACGGTATGCATTCCCCTGACTTTGATCGTTCAGATCTCTGTATTATTCAGCAGGTACGTACTGCTGTTCTGCCTTTGTGATGCCATCTTCATAGATGACAGTGAAGTCGTTTTTCATGGAAATAGGCGTATAGCCCTTTTCCGTGTATTCGGCAGACTTCTTGTCCCAGTCTGCTGTGCCCCATTCTCTTTCATTGTCATCAGCTACGATCATATATGCCTC
>CAMOPG010000138.1:0-6920 GCA_946622165.1 uncultured Erysipelotrichaceae bacterium | reverse complement strand
AGGCACACAGGCTGTACTGACGATCCTAACATGCGGAATAGCGACCATCCTGGTCCGTGCCCTGCCGTTCCTGGCATTCCAGAAGGAAACGCCGAAATACATCATGTTTCTCGGCAATGCACTTCCTCCGGCGATCTTTGCCATGCTGGTGGTGTACTGTCTCAAAGATGTCAGCTTTGTTTCAGGCTCATACGGCATTCCGGAAGCAGCCGGCATGGCCGTCACGATCTTGCTCCATCTGTGGAAAAAACAGACACTGCTGTCGATCGCAGGCGGCACGATCTGCTGCATGTTCCTCATGCAATTCGTATTCTGATCTCACAAAACAGCTCCCGGAATTGTAGGAGCTGTTCGTTTTTCTTCAGATTTTCGTGAGCATCTGTTTTTCATAGTACTCCAGCTGTGATGCCAGTTCCCTGGCAGACATTCTGGAAGCACCCTGGGCAAATACCGCATTCTGGACCAGTGCATCAGATGACGCAACGATCAGCCGGTATTTGTTTTTCAGTTCATGCGCAGCCTTGTCAATATAGGCGTCTGCTGTCAGATCAGCCCTTGTAAAGATGATCGTCATATCTCCTCTGCGGATCTCAGTTCCCATATTATCCTTGACCTTGTATCCGTCAAAGACAACGAGCATGCGGTATCCTGTATATCCCATATAGTTGAAGAGACGGTCGATCAGCTTTTCCCTGGCCGCATACAGATCCGCTTTGGAAAGTTCCTTCAGGTCTTCCCAGCCGTAGATCATATTGTATCCGTCAACGATCATGCAGACAGGAAGATGCACGATCGGATTCGGTTTTGCCGGCTTCACGGGTTTATCGGTCTTCTTCGGCGTATAGTGTTTCTTTTCGTTTTTATTCCGTCCGGTCGTCATTTCAAAGACTTTCTTCAGTTCATCTTCCGAAACTTTGTAGCGGACCGGATGTGAAGCCGATGAAGCAGATGGTGTACGGAACTGGATGTGCATATATTCATCCGCCTTGTCCCATGGCACATAGAATCCTGAGCCATGTGCACAGAACACAGAACCGGCAGGCTGGGAATAATCCATATCCGGATCATAGCCGATGGATTCCACGATCATATCCTGCTGAGGACTTTCATCATAGCCTTCGGGTCTCCAGATAAATCTGCCTTTTCCTCTGGAATATGCCGTTACATCACTCTGGTATTCCATCAATGTGCGGACAGGTCCCCTGCCCGTGATCACTGCTTCACTGTCATCATTGCTTTCGATCTCAATGGATGCCTGACGCATCTCAAGATCATACATTGCCCTTGAAAGCGAACCCGAAGGAATTCTGAGCGTAAAGGAACAGAACGGTTCCAGCAGGATATTCTCCGCTTTCATCAATGCCTGACGTACTGCCCTGCAGGCTGCTTCACGGAAGTCACCGCCTTCCGTATGCTTCAGATGCCCTCTGCCTGCGATCAGGACGATCCTGACATCGGTCAGACGCGATCTGGTCAGTACGCCGCGATGGACTCTGTGATTGAGCGCAGACAGGATGGATCTCTGCCACATCATGGACAGATCATCCGGTGAGCACTGGCTCTCTACAATGATACCGCTGCCCCGTTCCAGAGGTTCCAGACGTACATGTGCCTCTGCATAATGGCGGAGAGGCTCAAAGTGGCCGGATCCTGTCACGGCATTCCGGATTGTTTCCATATAAATGATCTTTCCGGTCGTAAACAGGACATCGATCCCGCATCTTTCTTTGATCTTCTTCTGCAGAACTTCCATCTGCATTTCTCCCATAATGGAGATCTGTATCTCATGTGTTTCTTCGTTGGCATTTACGGACAGTGCAGGATCTTCCTGCATCAGCTGACTGCATGTACGCATCAAAGCCATGGTATCCGCCCCCTTGGGAACGACCAGTCTGTATGTCATATATGCATTCAGCATCGGTTTTTCAAAGTCTTCTTCAAAGCCAAGTCCCTGACCATCTTCCAGCGTAACCGGTCCTTTCAGCACACAGATCATGCCGGCTTCCGCTTCATCGACCATCTTCCAGTTCTTTCCGCTGTACACACGGATCTGATCGACCTTATCTTCTTCCGACAGCTTCTGCCTGCTCTTCAGGACACCGCCTGTCATACGGATATGCGTCAGCCTTGCGCCGTTCTCATCAGCTGAGATCTTATAGACTCTGGCTCCGAATTCAGAAGGATATTCCTGCTCTTCGCACAGCCAGCTGATCCGGTCCATCAGCTCATCGATACCGTCCAGCTTCAGGGCAGAACCGAACAGACACGGCGTGCACTTTCTTTCATAGACTGCCTGCCTGACGGTCTCGTCATTGATCGAACCGGTCTCCATATATTCATTCAGTGCTTCATCAGAGATCAGTGCAAGTTTCTCAAACCTGTCAGGATCAGACAGATCCACACAGGTATCGGAAAGATGCTGTTCCAGATCCTGCATCAGCTCCTGCTTTGTTTTATAGCTGATATCCATCTTATTGACGAATACGATTGCGGGGACATGGTAGTGCTCCAGACACTTCCAGATGGTCTGTGTATGGCTCTGCACGCCATCCTGTCCGGAGATCAGGATCACCGCAAGATCCAGTACTCTGAGGCATCTCTCCATTTCACTGGAGAAGTCTGCGTGGCCAGGCGTGTCAATGACCTGTATTTCCGTATCTTTCCACGTAAAAACAGCTTCCTTGGAATAAATTGTGATCCCATGGTCGCGTTCCTGTTCATCATAGTCCAGGTATGCATCACCATGATCAACTCTGCCCATCTTCCGGATCGTACCGGAACGGTAGAGCATTCCTTCTATGCATGTTGTCTTTCCGGCATCGACATGTGCCAGAATACCGATCACTGTGCGTTTCATGGACATAATCATATCATTCAGTTCATTGAATTGCATTAACACTGCAAAAAGAAACCGGCCATGATCTCTCACAGCCGGAAACATGTATTTTAGTGCTTGTTGCCGAAACGTTCCAGGAGACGTTTTGTAGCGTCTTCCATGGTAACCTTTTCCGGCTGTTTCTTTGCCGGGCGGTTATCGTTCCTGCGGTTGTTATTGTTGTTATTGCGGTTATTGCGTCCTTTGCCGTTCTTGCGGTTCTCTCTTGCGGCTTTAACAGCTTCATCCCTGGCCTTGAGCTGTTCCAGAGGCAGCAGGCTCAGTTTGACCTTTCCTCTTGCCTCATCGATCTCATAGACCCATACCTTGACGATATCATTGACAGATACGACTTCAGAAGGATGGCTGACACGCTTCATGGACATATGGGAAATATGCACCAGGCCGTCTTCGTGCAGACCGATATCAACGAATGCACCGAAGTCAACGACGTTTCTGACTGTACCGGAGAGCTGATCGCCTACATGGAGGTCACTGATCTCAAGCACATCACTTCTCAGCAGTGCGCCTTCAAACTGATCACGGTAGTCTCTGAGCGGCTGACGGATCGCATCTTCAATGTCCTTCAGTGTATAGCTGTCGATGCCGAGTTCCTGGATCTTTTCTTCCGGGAACTGTGCATCCGGTGTGCCAAGCTTGGTAATGCCGCATACTTCCATGACTTTTCTGGCTGCTTCATAGCTCTCAGGATGGATCGAAGTTTCATCCAGCGGTTCATCACCGTCCTTGATGCGCAGGAAGCCTGCACACTGTGTAAATGTCTTCGCACCGAGCTTCTTGACTTTCAGCAGCTGATTGCGGTTCGTGAATCTGCCGTTCTCATTGCGGTAGTTGATGATCTCTTTGGCTGTAGCGCTGTTCAGACCGGAAATATGTGTCAGCAGTTCCTGTGAAGCTGTATTCAGGTCCGCACCTGTACGGTTGACGCACTTCATGATTGCTTCATCCAGGCGTTCATTCAATGCTTTTTCAGGCAGGTCATGCTGGTACTGACCGACACCGATGGACTTCGGATCGATCTTGATCAGTTCTGCCAGCGGGTCGAGCAGTCTTCTGCCGATGGATACGGCAGAACGTTCCTCAACAGCCATATCAGGGAACTCGGCTCTTGCGGCTTCCTGAGCAGACCATACGGAAGCACCTGCTTCGGAAACGATCGCATAGCTGACATCCAGTGCATTGTTATGGATCAGTTCTGCAACAAGCTTCTCGCTCTCTCTGGAAGCAGTGCCGTTGCCGATCGCAATGATCTGCACGCCGTACTTTTTGATCAGAGCCAGCAGTTTGCGGTTGGAACCTTCGATATCACCGTCCTTGCGGAACGGGAAGATCTTGTCTACCGTCAGCATCTTTCCTGTTTCATCCAGTACTGCAAGCTTGCAGCCGTTGTAGAAACCGGGGTCAAAGCCAAGAACGACTCTTCCCTTCAGAGGCGGCTGGGACAGCAGCTTTTCAAGGTTCAGAGAGAACACTTCGATCGAGCTGGTGTGTGCACGATCGGACAGATCGCTTCTGATCTCATTTTCCACGCTGGGCAGCAGCAGTCTTTCGCAGCCATCTTTGACTGCATCCTGCAGTTCTGCTTCAACGATCGTTTTCTGGCCTTTCTGATAGACACCGATCGCTTCATTCTCGAGATATTCGAGATCATAGCTGAATGTAACTGTTACGACCTTTTCCTTCTCAGCACGGTCGATCGCCATTACACGATGATCCGCGATCTGAGAGATCTTTTCAGAACGGTCATAATACATTTCATAGACATGCTTCTCGTCCTCGGCATCCTTCTTTTTCTTAGTAACAAGAACACCTGACTTCAGGATCGTATCCTTGAAGCTCCATCTGAGCTTCGCGTTATCACTGACATTCTCGGCAATGATATCCTTCGCACCCTGGATCGCATCTTCAGCCGTCTTGACGTCTTCCGTAATGTACTTCGCAGCTTCTGCAGCAAGGTCACCTTCTTCCGGAAGCGTCAGGATCCAGTCAGCCAGAGGCTGCAGACCGTTCTTGATCGCAACAGCAGCTCTGGTCTTTTTCTTCTGCTTGTAGGGCTTGTAAAGATCTTCGACCTGTGACAGCTTTGTGCATGCATTGATGGAGTCACGGATCTCGTCTGTCAGCTTGCCCTGCTGTTCGATCAATGCCAGAACAGCTTCTTTGCGTTCCTTCAGGTTTAACTGATATTTGTACTGCTTCTCAATAAACAGGATCTGTTCTTCATCCAGACCCTTCGTCTGTTCCTTGCGGTAACGGGCAATGAACGGTACAGTATTGCCTTCCTCCAGCATGGACAGCGTATTTTTCACCTGATCGATGCCGACTTTCAGCTCAGCGGCTATCGTCTTGATAATATCTTCATTCATTCAGAATTTCCTCCAACGCTGTATATTGTAACATGAACTGTCCTGAAAGAAGAGACGAACAAAAAAGAGCACTTCCGATGCTCAATTTTCAGGGTGCTGATCTTCCAGGACAAGATAGATCAGCACATAAATGATATCCAGGATAAAGCTGACCAAAGTCCTGTTTGCGATCATCTCCATACCGGGTTCCACATTGCTGCACTCGACATTAACGACTTCGTCTGCCAGCGAGGTGTACTTTTCATATTCAGAGGCCTGCAGCAGGATGATGCAGCTCTCTCTTTTGCGCAGCAGGGAAATAATATCCAGCAGATCGCGGGAATCACCTTTCGAGGAGATGATCAAAGCTATATCGTCGCTTCCGAGATTGAATCCCTGCTTTCGGAAAATATTCGTCGTGAGCGGAAGAATCGCGTCGATACCTATCTCCATCAGTTTGTACTGAAAGTCTGCCGCAGTCATGATCGAATCGGAAATTCCGAACAGAATGACCCTTTTCCTGACAGCGATCATATCAGCGATCCTGTTCAGCTGCTGAATATCAAGCTGTACGAAGTGTCTCAGCAGAACCTGGTTGTACAATTTCATCAGTTCATGAACCACTGTGTCTGCTCTGATATGTTCGGCGATCGGTTTCACCCGATCCTCTGCAGCCGGTTCTTCTGTCTCCAGAATGAATTCTTTTGCAAGAGAAAGGCACAGTTCTTTATGGCCGGCAAAACCAAGCTTTTTTGCAAACCTGATAATGGTTGATTTACTGACATAAAGCTGTTTTGAAACTTCGGGTATGGACATCTTCAGAAACCTGTCCGGATACTCAAAAATATAGTCAGCAAGCTGTCTTTCAGAAGGAGATAATTTCAATCCGCTTTTCAGTTTTTCCTTTATCAGCAACTCTATATTTCCGCCTTTCTTCTGAAGAAAATGACCTGGTATACAGAATCCAATCACAGAAACAGTACACCAGGTCATTAATTATCAGTTAATTAATGCTCAAGCTTCTTCCTGATTAGCATTTGCAGCAATAATAAACGGTGTGTAGATCAGTGTGGAAACAGCCAGGATGATTACCTGAGTGATAGCAGCACCGATCGATCCGCCTGTGTCAAGGAATGCAGCAATGACCGGAGGAGTTGTCCAAGGAGCGTTAACAACACCACGGCCAGCAAATCCGATGGAAGTCATAACATAACCGATAATAACGCATACGACCGGTGTCAGGATGAACGGTACAGCGAACATCGGGTTCAGGACGATCGGGATACCGAATGTCATCGGTTCGTTGATGTTGAAGATTCCGCAAGGGATGGACAGCTTAGCGATCTGTCTGTAGTCTTCACGCTTGGAGAACAGCATGATAGCGATAATCATACCGCCTGTAACGCCGGCACCTGTCAATGACATATACATGGACTGGAACGGTGTGCAGATGATATTCGGGATCGGCTGGTTAGCCAGATATGCTGCTTCGTTTTCAGCAAATGCTGCGAGCAGGATCGGGGAAGCAACTGCGGACAGTGTCTGTGTTCCATGGATACCGAACATCCAGAGGATGTTAGCAAAGCATGTATAGGCAAGGAAGCCGGGCAGACCTGTCATAATACCCTGCAGCGGAGCCTGGAGGAATGTCTTGATTGCATCGAACAGTGTCATGCCTG
>CAMOPG010000137.1:0-7108 GCA_946622165.1 uncultured Erysipelotrichaceae bacterium | reverse complement strand
ATCCCTCGGCGATCATCGCATGCGATGAAGCAGCCTGCGGAGAGCTGATGGTAGACACCTACAAGTACTTCCTGGATATTGAAAAGGCAGAAAGACTGTAATCGATCAAAACAAGAGGATGCCAAGAGGGCATCCTTTTTGCTGGAGTCATGAAGAATTCATCATGATGAACTCAAGTCATCACTGTTTGTCGAAACAGGTGTGGAAAAATGTCTCTGAAAGTGATATATCATTGCAATAAAAGGGGGCTTTTATGGAACACAGAGTATGGAATTTTGCGGCAGGTCCTTCGGTGCTGCCGGAAGCAGTTCTGAAGCGGGCAGCTTCGGAAATGCTGAACTGGAACGGCTCAGGCATGTCTGTCATGGAAATGAGTCACCGGTCAAACATGTTTCAGAGTATCTTCGACCATGCACAGTCACAGTTCAGAAAGCTGATGCACGTCCCGGACAACTATCATATTCTGTTTCTGCAGGGCGGCGGAAGCACGCAGTTTTCCATGGTGCCGCTGAACCTGATCGGCCGTACCGGCAAAGCTGATTACGCCCTGACCGGACATTTCTCGACTTCTGCCGCAAAAGAAGCGCAGAAATACGGCAGCGTCCATATCGCTGCGGATGTCAGTGATACAGGCTTCCGGGTGATCCCGGAACAGTCCTCACTTGAGCTTGACCCGGACGCTTCATATTTCCATTACTGCGCCAACAATACGATCTACGGCACGGAATGGCAGTACATACCGGATACCGGAGATGTACCGCTCGTATGCGATATGTCGAGCAATATCACATCCAGGCCAGTGGATATTTCCAGATACGGCCTGATCTACGCAGGCGCGCAGAAGAACATGGCGCCGGCCGGCCTGACGGTCGTGATCATCAGGGATGATCTGATCCTGTGTGAAAAAGAATATACGCCGCTGATGCTGTCGTACCGGAGAATGATCGACAAACAGTCGATGTTCAATACACCGCCATGCTGGAACATCTACATCCTGTCTCTTGTCATGGACTGGATCGAAGAACAGGGCGGTGTGGAAGGCATGGAAAAGCTCAGGAACGAGCGTTCTGCGATGCTGTACCATGTCATCGATGAGTCAAAACTGTTTCATGGACACGCGGAAAAGTCTGCCCGTTCAGGCATGAACGTCACATTCCGGACAGACGATCCTGCGATCGATGACAGATTTGTCAGGGAAGCTGCCGAAGCAGGCTTCGTCAACCTGAAAGGCCACCGTCTGAGCGGCGGCATGCGTGCTTCGATCTACAATGCCATGGATCCCGAAGGAGTCAGACAGCTCTGCGGATTCATGGAGTCATTTGAAAAGAAACTGCTGGGGGAATAACTGCTATGTACCGTATCAAAACACTGAACAACATATCCGAGTCCGCAAAAGAGATCCTGAAAGAACCGATGTATACGATCGGTGATGAGATAGAATCACCGCACGCGCTGTTTGTACGCGCTTCAGACCTGCATCATTATCCGTTCAATCCGGAGCTGCTCTGCATCGGCAGGGCGGGCATCGGATACAATACGATCCCGGTCGAGGAATGCATCAGAAAAGGCATCGTTGTATTCAATACGCCCGGCGGAAATGCCAACGGCGTCAAAGAACTGTTCCTGTTTGCCATGTCCATGGCAAGCCGTGATATCTTTGACGGAATGAAATGGGTCTATACATACGATGGCAGTGAAGGTCCTGTTGAAGAACGGATGGAAAAAGTCAAGAAACAGTTTGCCGGGCCGGAATATGCAGGCAAAACACTGGGCGTCATCGGTACGGGCAATGTCGGCAGTATGGTTGCCAATGTCGCGCTGAACCTGGAAATGAAAGTATACGGCTATGATCCCTTCCTGTCGGTAGATGCCGCATGGAAGGTATCCAGACATGTCGAACGTGCTTCCAGTCTGGATGAGCTCCTGCAGGAATGCGATTATATTACACTGCACGTACCGCTCAAAAACGATACAGTCGGACTGATCAACGCCGAGCGCATTGCCAAAATGAAGGACGGTGTCCGCATCATCAACTACGCAAGAGGCGAAGTGGTCGATGAAGACGCCATCATTGCCGCGCTGGAAAGCGGCAAGGTATCCAGATATGTAGCCGACTTCCCGACGGAAAGGCTGATCCATGCGCCGAATACGATCCTGACGCCGCACCTGGGCGGAACAACGATCGAAGCGGAAAGCAACTGCGCAAGGATGGCAGCTGCCCAGATGGACGATTACCTGAGAAACGGCAACATCCGCAATGCCGTCAACATGCCTAACGTATTCCTTGAGAGGACCGGTACAGCCAGGCTGTGCCTGATCCATGAGAACAAACCCGGCATGCTGGCAAATATCATGCCGCTGTTTGCCTCGGAAGGCATCAACATTGAAAACATGACAAACAAATCAATGGGAGACTTTGCTTACTCCATCTTTGATGTCAACTCACACATTGAACAGCACACGATCGACGAACTGAATGCCATTCCCGGCATGATCAAAGTCAGACTGCTTGTTTGAGGAGAATGAATATGAATAAACCCCGCGTACTGATCACAACAGACATGGAATGCGATGACATGAATTCCATGATCCATCTTGCCCTGCATCTTGACGAGATCGATCCTGCGGGGTTTGTTTATACTGCTTCCAAATACCATTTCAACGGAGACGGCGTGCATACGCTCGGAGAAGTCACTCCGCATTATTCATGCAGCGGAGAGCTTGCATATTCCGGGCATATCGGCTATCCGCATCCCGATCCGGAGGCAGTTTCACTGAAAGCATACCGTCCGTTTGAAGAAGGCTGGATCGAATCGCTCTGGCAGAACGAATACGCAGCTGTATATCCGAATCTGCTGAAGCATTCACCTGATTATCCGTCTCCGGAATATCTGCTCAGCATTACAAAAACAGGAAATATCGCTTTTGAAGGTGATGTCAGAGAGGAAACAGAAGGCTCTGAATTCATTGTCCGGACCGTTCTGGACGATGATGAACGGACGCTGTATCTGCTGTCATGGGGCGGCATGAATACGATTGTCAGGGCACTGATGTCCATCCATGCGTGCTTCAGCGGCACGCCGGAATGGAACAAGATCCGCGATAAGGTATACCGCAAGGTCTGTGTGCTTGGCGTAGCTGAAGGCATAGGCCAGGACAACAGCTGGCTTGACCATGGGAAACAGCTGTTCCCGGAACTCCGGATGCTGAGGACGGAATTCATCCATGCCGGATTCCTTGCCGCAAAGTTTACCCAGCCGGCTGCCATCCATACATTCAAAGCACCATGGCTGAAGGAAAACATCAAGTTCGGTCACGGCCCCTTGATGGAAAAAACGATCCTGTTTGCGGACGGCACAAGAATATACGGCGAACCCGAGAACCGTCAGTACGGTCTGATCACTGTGCTGGACTGGGGCTTAGATAATGTCCCGGCATATCATTTTGATCCGTATGACTGGATCGGTGAAGGGGACAGCACAACAGTCGTTCCCGTACTTCCCCACGGTCTCAGAGGCCTGGAGGACGGCAGATTCGGCAGTCTGGCAGGAAGACTTTACCCTGACGGACAAACGCTTCCCAAGGATGCTGCAGAACCGTACAATCCGTTCCTGCCCGCATTCCAGAGCGAATGGGCAGCCAGGGCAGACTGGTGCGTCAAAGACTATGAATCCTGCGATCATCCGCCTGTGGTGCATGTATTGACAAAAGACTGCCAGGCAGCACCAGGCGAGACCATCAAACTCTCAGCAGAGGTCAAAGACAATGACGGCCGCGGTCTTGAAACGGAATGGAGCTTCTATGCGCCCGGCTGCACGCTGAGCACAGGAGAACTGCCGGTCATTACTGATGCACACAGCCTGAATGCGTCATTTACGGTACCTGCGGATGCACGTCCTTCAGACTGTCTGATCGCAGTATTTGCCTGCAGAACGAAAGGTGAGAAACCGATCACAAGATATGGCGAAGTGATGATCACGATCTGCTGAATGACTGCGGTGAAAACAGAAATATCCCATACGTTTTTTATCAAAGACTGCTAAAATAACAGTGTCTGGAAGGAGTACAAAAATGCCGATAGGAATTATCGTAAACTGTCTGGCTGTCGCGATCGGTGGTCTGATCGGAAGCAGTGCTTCTGATCTGCTCAGCGATCAGATCAAACAGAACCTGAATATGATATTCGGACTCGCGTCCATGGGAATGGGCGTTTCAAGCATCGTTCTGATGCAGAACATGCCTGCAGTCATACTTGCACTTGTGACGGGAACACTGCTGGGTCTGTCACTCGGTCTGGGAGATGCGATCACCCGCGCCGCAGCAGGCATGCAGAAGCTGTTCCATGCGGAAGGCGGAAGCTCCGACCAGCTGGTGACCGTGATCGTCCTGTTCTGTGCAAGCGGCACAGGCATCTATGGATCGATCGTTTCCGGTATGAGCGGAGATCATTCCATCCTGATCGCCAAAAGCATCCTGGATTTCTTTACAGCCATGATCTTTGCCTGCTCACTGAAAAAAACAGTCAGTCTGATCGCAGTGCCGCAGTTCATCATCATGATGATCCTGTTTGTTCTGGCCGGCTATATCATGCCGCTGACAACACCTGCCATGATCAATGATTTCAAGGCGTGCGGCGGATTTGTCATGATCGCAAGCGGCTTCCGCATCCTGCAGCTGAAGATGTTTCCTACCGCAGATATGATCCCGGCAATGATCCTTGTCATGCCGCTGTCCTTTTTGTGGGCTGCGTATATTCTTCCGCTGCTTGCATAAGGCAAAAATGAAAACAACGTAATTGATTTCTTGTCTTTACAAACGATTCCTGTTCTTATACTATATGTGCATCTCAAAGGTCTGCAGACCTGAAAGGAGCGTTCATGGTTGAAATGATCCACGTGCTTCCTGCAAGAATCCTGAACGAACATATTGTTTTCAGTCTGCACTCAAGAAAATACACTATGAATGATTATGCCTGGATTTTTCGAAACCCGGGCTTTTTTGTTTCACAATAAGGAGGCTTATGAAAAAAGTTGGAGTAATCATGGGCAGTGACAGTGATTTTCCTGTCATGTCCAAGGCACTGACAGTACTGGATGATCTGGGTATCGGATATGAGGTACATGTATACAGTGCTCACCGCACCCCTGTGCAGGCAGCGGAATTTGCGTCGCATGCCGTAGAGAACGGCTTCGGAGCGATCATTGCCGGTGCAGGCATGGCAGCAGCGCTTGCCGGCGTACTGGCTGCGCATACAACACTGCCGGTGATCGGCGTACCTCTGAAGTCAGCTGTTCTGGAAGGAACAGATGCGCTTCTGGCAACGGTCATGATGCCTCCGGGCATTCCGGTCGCGACAGTCGCTATCGACGGGGCAAAGAATGCCGCATGGCTGGCAGCACAGATCCTCGCAGTATCTGATCCGGAACTGAGCAGCCGCCTCATGCGTGAGCGCGAAGCAATGACAGCAGGCGTCCTGGCAAAGGATGCTGCGCTGCAGGAAAAACTGAAAGGAAACAGCTGATGGAAAAAAGTTACAGTGAAAGCTATAAGGCTGCCGGAGTCGATGTTACTGCCGGCTACAAAGCAGTGCAGCTGATGAAGGAACATGTCGCAAGGACTGCTGTTCCCGGTGTCATGGAAGGCATCGGCGGATTCGGCGGACTGTTCTCACCGGGTTTTGCAGGCATGGAGCACCCTGTCCTGGTCTCCGGGACAGATGGCGTCGGAACAAAGGTCAAGCTGGCGTTCCTGCTGGACAAGCATGATACAGTCGGCATTGACTGCGTTGCCATGTGCGTGAATGACATTATCTGTACAGGCGGAGCACCGATGTTCTTCCTGGATTACATTGCCTGCGGCAAAAACATCCCGGAAAAGATCGCTTCGATCGTCGGCGGCGTTGCTGAGGGCTGCGTGCAGTCCGGCTGTGCGCTGATCGGCGGCGAAACTGCAGAACACCCTGGTCTGATGCCGGAAGATGAATATGACCTTGCCGGATTTGCGGTAGGCATCGTGGATGAGAAGAAGATCCTGGATCCTGCAAATGTCAGGGAAGGAGATGTGATCATCGGACTTGCTTCAAGCGGCGTCCATTCCAACGGCTTCTCGCTTGTCCGCAAAGTATTCGATGTGGAAGCACCCGGTGTTCTGGACAGCTATGCGGAAGAACTTGGAAAACCGCTGGGAGAAGTGCTGCTGACACCGACAAAGATCTATGTCAAGCCTGTGCTTGAAGTCCTGAAGAAAGCCAATGTCCATGCGATCGCGCATATCACAGGCGGCGGATTCCAGGAAAACCTGCCGCGCGCTTTCGGAGATCACCTGAACGCTGTCATCGAAAAGGGATCATGGAATGTTCTTCCGATCTTCAGACTGATTCAGCAGAAGGGCGGGATCAGCGAGCACGACATGTTCAACACATTCAATATGGGCGTCGGCATGGCACTTTACGTACCGGCAGAAGAAAGCGATCAGGTACTGTCGATCCTGCAGGAAAACGGTGTTGAAGCACATGTCATCGGACATATGGAAGCAGGCGATCATTCGGTCGTCTTCAGGGAGAAATTATGATACGCATCGCGGTATTGGTCAGCGGCGGGGGCACGAACCTGCAGGCGCTGATCGACTATGAAAAAGCCGGAAACAATCCGCACGGAAAGATCAGTCTTGTACTGGCCTCCAACAGCAAGGCCTATGCCCTGGAAAGAGCGCATCAGGCAGATATTCCCACTGCTGTGGTCAGAAGAAAGGACTACGAATCGCAGGAAGCGTTTGACCATGCCGTCACCGTGACGCTGCAGGAAAACAGGATCGATCTTGTGATCCTGGCAGGATTCCTGAGCATCCTCGGTCCGGAGGTCATACAGGCATATCCCGAACGGATCATCAATATCCATCCGTCCCTGATCCCGTCGTTCTGCGGGAAAGGATTCTACGGCCTGAAGGTACATGAAGCAGCCCTGGCCAAGGGCGTCAAGGTATCAGGGGCTACCGTCCATTTTGTCAATGAAATACCGGACGGCGGAAGGATCCTGCTGCAGAAAGCAGTGGAGGCCAAAGACGGAGACACACCCGAAATACTGCAGAAACGAATCATGGAGGAAGCTGA
>CAMOPG010000136.1:0-7174 GCA_946622165.1 uncultured Erysipelotrichaceae bacterium | reverse complement strand
AGCGCATCCAGCTTTGTCTTCAGGCCGTCCATGTCATTGTCATCGATTGCCTTCTGCAGTTCATCTCTGAGCTTCTTGACTTCGTCTTTCTGCTGCTGTGTAACGTTCGGGTTGTCAGAGTTCAGTGTTTCATCGATCTGGTTGATGAATGCTTCTGCTCTGTTCCTTGTTTCGATGTCCTGCTTTCTCTTATCGTCTTCAGCCTTGTGTGCTTCAGCGTCCTTGACCATACGATCGATCTCATCGTCGCTCAGACCTGAGGAATTGGTGATCGTAATGGACTGTTTCTTGTTCGTGCCCTTATCAAGCGCTGTTACATGAACGATACCGTTGACGTCGATATCGAATGTAACTTCGATCTGAGGTACACCTCTGCGTGCAGGTGCAATGCCTGTCAGCTGGAAGTTGCCCAGTGTCTTGTTGTCATTTGCCATCGGACGTTCACCCTGCAGTACGTGGATATCAACTGCAGGCTGGTTGTCTGCTGCTGTGGAGAAGATCTGCGACTTGCTTGTCGGGATCGTTGTATTTCTCGGGATCAGCACTGTCATAACGCCGCCCAGTGTTTCGATACCAAGGCTCAGCGGTGTAACATCGAGCAGCAGTACGTCTTTGACATCTCCGCCGATGACGCCGCCCTGGATCGCTGCACCCATAGCTACGCATTCATCCGGGTTGACGCTCTTGTTCGGTTCTTTGCCGAGTTCATTTCTGACTGCTTCCTGAACAGCCGGAATACGTGTGGAACCGCCAACCAGAAGTACCTGGTCAAGATCTCTTGCATTGAGTCCTGCATCCTTCAGAGCCTGTCTGACAGGTCCCATGGAACGTTCTACCAGATGCTTTGTCATTCTGTTGAATTCAGCTCTTGTCAGCTTTGCCTCAAGGTTCAGGGCGCCGCTGCCGTCTTTTGCCATGCAGATGAACGGAAGTGAGATCTCTGCCTCAACCATTCCGGACAGGTCTTTCTTTGCCTTTTCAGCTGCATCCTTCAGACGCTGCATGATCATTCTGTCTGCCTTCAGATCAACGCCGTGTTCTTTCTGGAAGTTGCTTGCCAGCCAGTCGATGATCACATTATCGAAGTCATCGCCGCCAAGACGTGTATCGCCTGCTGTTGAAAGAACTTCGAATGTACCGTCTGCGATATCCAGGATGGAAACATCGAATGTACCGCCGCCCAGGTCATATACAAGGATCTTCTGTTCTTTGTCGCCCTTGTCAATGCCGAATGCCAGTGCGCTGGCTGTCGGTTCATTGATGATACGGACTACATCCAGACCGGCGATCCTGCCGGCGTCCTTTGTAGCCTGACGCTGAGCATCATTGAAGTATGCAGGTACGGTAATAACAGCTTTCTCAACCTTTTCACCCAGATATCCTTCAGCATAATCCTTCAGATATGTCAGGATCATTGCGGAGATCTCCTGCGGTGTATATTCTTTTCCTTCAAGCGTGACTTTCTCATTTGTGCCCATCTTGCGCTTGATGGAATATACTGTGTTTCTGTTTGTGATCATCTGACGCTTTGCGGCATCACCGACGACACGCTCACCGTTTTTGAATGCAACGACGGACGGAGTTGTTCTGCTTCCTTCCGGGTTGGGGATAACCTTTGCTTCCTTGCCTTCCATAACAGCTACGCAGCTGTTTGTTGTACCTAAGTCAATACCGATAATCTTGCTCATATTCGTTTCCTCCTGTTTATTTACTCACTGATCTTTACCATGGCTGCTCTGAGCAGTCTGTCTTTGATTTTGTATCCTTTCTGAAGCACCTGAACGACTGTGCCGGGCTCAACGCCTTCAACAGCTTCTGACATCATAGCCTGATGCCAGTTCGGATCGAACGGCTGGTTCAGGGCCTCGATCTCTTCAACGCCTTCCTTCTTTAACGCATTGACGAGGCTTCTGTATACCATTTCGAATCCTTTGCGGTAATTTTCATCCTGTGTTTCTACCGCAAGTGCTCTTTCACAGTTGTCCAGAACCGGAAGCACTTCCAGTGCAAATGACTGTGCTCTGTACTTGTTGTTCATTTCGTTTTCCTTGTACAGACGCTTCTTGATATTCTCTGTGTCCGCATATGCTCTTGCATATTCGTTTCTCAGAACATCAACTCTGCCCTTCAGTTCTTCGTTTTCTGCCTTCAGTTTTTCGATTTCTTCTTTCAGTGCTTTTTTCTTGCTGTCACCGGATAAGATCTTATGGAGCTTACCCTTTTCATCCACCGCTTCTTCAGCAGGTTCTGCGTTTTCAACGATCGCTTCAGCGGTTTCCTTTTCTTTTGTTTTCTCAGCTGCTGCCTCTTCATTTACGGCTGTCTCAGCTGTCTGTTCCATTTTTTCTTCTGTCATTTTTCTTCCTCACCGCCTCCCGAGCTGTACATTTTTTCAATCATCTTTGCAGTATAGCCGATCATTGAAACGATCTGGTCGTAATTCATACGGCTTGGACCTACCACCATCAGCTGTCCGTTTTCCTCATCGCTGACCCGGAATGTGCTCCTGACGATCGCAACGTCATTCAGCCATGTCAGTTCCGTGCCCTGGTTTGTTCTGACTGCGACTGCAGTTGAATCATTCCCGAGGTCTCTCCATACTGTGGAGTCATCCAGCATCGACATCAGCTTCTTCAGCTTACCGATGTCTTCAAACTCCGGCTGATACAGCAGTCTGTCCTTTCCTGAGAAGTAAACATTCTCGCTGGCAAACTTGATGAATGCCTGGACAAATGCCGTAAAGAGGATCTCATGGCGTTCAACGACCGATGACAGCAGCGGTTTGATGTCTTCCATACGGTCGACCAGCTCTGTCAGCGGTACGTTCTTCAGTCTGTCATTCAGGATCTCTGTACATGTTTCGATATCATGTACGGATACTGACTGTTCAAAGTGGAACGTCCTTGTTTCGGTATGTCCCGAATTTGTGATAAATACGCATACTGCATTTTTGTCGTCAAGCGGGAACAGTTTGATATGCTGCAGGCGCTGCTTTGATGAATCAGGTCCGATCGCGCCGCTTGTCATATTTGTCATTTCAGACAATATCTGACAGCTCTGCTGGATCGCCTCTTCAATATTCAGGTTGGCTGCGTCAAATGCATCACGGATCGCTACTTCCATTCGTTTGTCCATGCCTGAGCCGCTCAGAAGGTTCTCACAATAGAACTTGTATCCTAATGTGCTCGGAACTCTTCCGCTTGAAGTATGTGTTTTTTCAAGGTATCCCATCTCTTCAAGTACCTGCATGTCATTACGGATGGTCGCACTGGAATACGGCAGATGATATTTCTGCTGCAGTGCTTTGGAACCAACCGGTTCAGCGGTACGGATATATTCGTCGACGATTGCTTTGAATATTTCGATACGTCTGGGTGTCAACATGATATCCGCCTCCTTTTAGCATTCCTATCCCTTGACTGCTAACAGTATATATCCGTTGTTTAGCACTGTCAAGGCAAGTGTGCTAAAAAGTTTGTCTTCTTCTGCACATACTGCTTCTTTCCAATCTCTGAGATAAATACTCTGATAAACCAGGACGGCAGGAAATAACCTGCCGCTTTTTTTCAGGACGATCAGGCAAAGTGCCTGTTCAAAAATACGCAGCGTCAGATTCAGGCCTGATGAATTGTGCTAACATATTTACATACAGCATCATACAGACAGAATTATGCCTGTACCGGAGAACATATCATGGAAGAAATCAAACATATTGAGCTTGAAACATCCCTCGGAACTGTAGCAGGCAATTGTACTGCCGAATACAGAGAATTTCTCGGCATTCCCTATGCCAGAGCAGAGCGTTTCCGTTATGCAGTACCTGTTGACAGATTTGAAGGAAAACTGTATGCGGTGTCTTACGGCAGCGCGTGTCCGCAGTACAGGATGTATTTCCCTCAGCTGGATAATCCTGAGCGTCTGTTCTATTACAGGGAATTCAGGGAAGGAATTGATTTTCATTATGATGAAGACTGCCTGAACCTGAATATCTGTACGCCTGCCCTGCCTGAACACTGCCCTGTCATGATCTTTATCCATGGCGGAGGCTTCAATTCCGGCTGCAATCAGGAGGAACCTTTCCGCGGCTATGAATTTGCAAAGCGCGGGATCATTACTGTTTTCATCAATTACCGCACGGGTATCTTCGGATATCTGACGCATGAAGATATACAGAAAGAATACGGCAGAAACGGAAACTTCGGCCTGGATGATCAGCTGACAGCCATCAGATGGGTCAAGGCACATATTGCTGATTTCGGGGGAGATCCTGACAACATTACGCTTGCCGGACAGAGTGCTGGAGCGATCTCCATCCAGTATCTATGTCTGAACCATGCCAATGAAGGCCTGTTTCAGCGTGTGATCATGATGTCCGGAGCCGGTCTGTTCCCGAGGTTTGCCCTTCCAAGACCTGCCTCACAGACACAGGAATACTGGCTGGAGGTGATGAAAAAGACCGGATGCAGTACGCTGGATGAACTTAGAACACTGCCGGTCAAAGAACTGCTGACTGCTGTGCAGGAACTGAAGCAGGAGCGCAGTGATACGCTGTACAATACGATGCCGGTCATTGACGGGTATCTTCTGAAAGGTCCTGTCGATCAATTGATCAATGATCCTCTGAAAATCGGATATATGCTCGGCTATACAAACAATGATATGTATGCCCCGTTGATGGCGTTCATCGGCAATCAGTTCGGTACGAAAAACAATGCGTATATTTATTACTTTGATCTGGATGGCCCGGGTGATGACAATGGTGCTTTCCATTCATGTGATCTGCGCTATATGTTCGGCAGACTTTCTTCTTCATGGCGTCCGTATACTGTCAGAGATTATGAAGTATCCAGACAGCTGATCGATTACACAGCCGCATATGTCAAGACAGGAGATCCTGACGGACCGTTCAGGCCGCACTGGCAGAACTGCTTCAAGGGCAGGACAAAAATCATGTGCTTCGGCAAGGAACGGACTCGGATGGGCAAGCCTTCTGTTCTGAAACTCTGCAGCAATATGATCAATAAAGGAGATCCCAAGGCAGAAATAAAAGAAGCACAGTTCTGAACTGCACTTCTCATAGATCTTGATCAGATCTCGATCTCTTTGTTTTCGTAGGATTCTTTGAGCTTCAGTTCCTTGCTGATCTGGAGCTCTTCCGTTTTTTCTTTGGTAAGCGGATAGTAGAAGATCAGGATCAGCGCCATAATGCCGAACATGATCGCGGGGATCAGTGTTCCGAGGTCATACATGATCTTCAGGTTTGCGAGCGTCTGAACCGCTCCTTTTTCATATTTATAGTGCATGCCGAGCAGTGCGCCGTTGACGCAGATCGCTGCAAGCACCTGCCCTACTTTTCTGAACAGATTGAATACGGAGTAAGCAGTTCCGTCTTCACGGCTTCCTGTGCTGACTTCAATATCATCGATCGCATCGGTGACCATAGCCCAGAGCTGCATGACCAGTGTTGTTAATCCGCAACCGCTGATAAAGTTCATGATCAGGAAGATCCAGAGCAGCTTTGCAGGATCCATTCCGCGCAGGAAGAAGAGTACAAGATTTGCCAGTGCAGCGATCGTCATGCCAACTGATGTAACTTCCTTCTTGCCCTTCTTTCCCGTCAGTTTGGGGAGGAAGAACATGAATATGATCATCGGTGAGTAAGTGCATGCCTGTGTGGCAAGGTTCATCCAGTTGGCATGGAAATAGTCATTGAACAGGTATGTGTAGAAGCTCTGCGTGAACATCTGACCTGCAAGCAGCAGCATCGATACCATGGTGACGCCGATGAATGCACGGTTTGTAAAGAGCAGTTTGATTGCCTTTGCGGCAGCGCCTTTCTGCGGAGGCTGCGGCTTGGTTTTGACGCGTTCCTTGTTCAATGTGAATGCGATCAGCAGCATGATGCATGATACGATTGCCATGATGATGACGCCTTTGATGACCGGTCCATACTGCAGATCAGTGATCACCTTGCCGTTTTCACCGATCACGGGATTGCCTGACCCGTCAAGGCGGTCTGCGTAGGCAAAGCTGGCGATCAGCAGTACAGGGATCGAACCAAGCGCCGCACCGATTGAACGGAAGACGGAGAGCTTGCTGCGTTCATGTGCGTCAGTCGTTACGACCGATGCCAGAGATCCGTAAGGGATCTGCAGTACGGTGTATGCCATTCCGAAGAAGATATATGTGCATGTCGCATAAATACACGTTGCGGTATAGTGGCCTTCTTCTCCGATTCCCGGTAATTTCAGGAACATCAGGACAGCTGAAATAGAAAGCGGTACTGCAGCATACAGGATCCATTTTCTGTAGCGTCCGTATTTGCCCGGTTCAACGGTATCGCAGATCCTGCCCATGATCGGATCGTTGATGCCGTCCCACACTCTGGCAACGATAAACATGACCATGATGAACAAAGGACTCAGATGAAAGATATCAGTGTAGAACTTCTGCAGAAGCGTTGTGACCAGCGCAAATACCAGACATCCTGCAGTATCGACCATTGCATAGCCGATATAATCCTTCGCCTTCAGTCCGCTGGTACGGCTGATATAACTATTATTATGATCTGACACGATGATAACCTCCTGAACAATATGATTGCTTATATTGTATCACGCTCACCAAAAAAACAGCGTTATTGATTCTGACAATCCTATCCCTGCATGTAAAAAAACAGCTGGATATCATCACAGCTGTCTGTTGTATAAATGATGCTATGCTCAGGACATCCCCAGCAGCAATCCGATCATGCGTACAAGCCACGCCATGATCCAGGCGATGCCGCACTGCCACAGCACGACGTAGAACGCCCATTTTCCGCCCATCTCACGTTTGATGGATGCGATGGCTGCAACGCATGGCGTATAGAGCAGGCTGAATACCAGCATGGATGCCGCTGCCAGCGGGCCGATCGCATTGACTCCTTCGGCAAACAATACTTCCATGATCGAGACAACGCTTTCCTTGGCCATGAAGCCGCTGACAAGCGATGTGACGATACGCCAGTCTCCCAGACCGATCGGTCTGAACAGCGGCGCTACGACGCCTGCGATCATTGCCAGGATACTGTTGTGTGAATCAGATACCAGATTGAACCTGAAATCAAAGCTCTGCAGGAACCATACAACGATCGTTGCGATCAGGATGACCGAGAATGCGCGGTGCAGGAAGT
>CAMOPG010000135.1:0-7289 GCA_946622165.1 uncultured Erysipelotrichaceae bacterium | reverse complement strand
TGCTGAGTATCCTGAGGACACCGCTCTTCAGGTGATAGCCGCTGACCAGCGCAAACCGCAGTGCGACAGGTTTTCCGTCTACATTGATCTCAAACGAGCCGGTCTGGGGCAGAGCAGCTGCGCTCACATCCATATCCGCCCTGTACAGCAGAAAGCGGAAAAACCGTTCATCTGCTGCCTTCTGGGGAAGGCGGTACATCTTCCCGCTGATCCGCATCTCTACTTCGAGTTTCCCCTGGGCATCAACACTGAAATGAATGTCGGTCGCACCGTATTTCAGTGCTGTCCGCAAAAACTCCTTGAGCAGTTCTTCCATATGCCTCCCTTCACTTATGAATACGCGTAAAAAAAGATCATTCCCTTTTCAGAATGATCACTTAGCATGGATAAATTCTTCTTCGGTCATCACTTTGATGCCGTGCTCCTCCAGCATATCGGCAAATGTTCCGTTTCCATCGATCAGTGTTTTCGTAAATGTACCGTCGTAGATCCTGCCATGACCGCATGCCGGACTTCTGGCTTTCAGCACGGCAGTCTGACAGCCTTCTTTCAGGCATGTTTCTAAAGCCTGCCTGCTGCCTTTCATATACGCTTCCGTTACATCAGTTCCCTCGCGGTTGATGACCGATGTTCCTCTGCGTTCTGAAGGGATCCTGGGTACGGGCAGACCTCCCCATACCTCCGGACATACAGGTACTGCCTTTCCTTCCTCGACCAGCTTCCTGATCTCAGGTATTTCATTTGTATTTCCGTCATATCTGCACCTTTCGCCGGCCAGACACGCACTGACACATATTTTCGTCATAGTCTCTCCTTTTATTTATCATACAACATATGATAAATCCGTTATATTTCATGAGGTATTCACTTTCTGTTGTGATATCATAGCTTTAGTGAGGTAACTGAATGGAACGCGATCAAGTCCTTCCTTATCTGAATAAATTCATCACAGTCACACTTCAGGACGGCAGTCTGCGTTCAGGATATGTGACGAATCCGCAGGATTTCAAGTCTCCCGATGATCATCCCTCAGAACTTGACCTGGTCAACGGATTCCTGATCGAAAATGTCCCGCTTGATCAGATCGTTAAGATCGAGATCCAGAACAGGGAAAACACGGTTTCCCTGCCTGTAGTCGATCTGAAAAAAGGCTACGGAGTTGAAGAAGAACAATAAAAACCGGATTTCATTTCCGGTTTTTTAAATATTCTGCAGATAGGGATTGACCTTCAGCTGAAGGCCGATCGTTGATGAAGGACCGTGTCCGGGATAGAACGTCAGATCTGCAGGCAGTCTGACGATCCGTCTGAGGGAAGCGATCATCTGCATTTCGTCACCAGAGTAAAGATCCGTTCTGCCGATGCTTGACGCAAACAGCGTATCACCGGTGAACAGGACATTCCGGTAACGGACCAGCACACTGCCGGCTGTATGTCCGGGTGTGTGGTAGATATGAAGCGGAAATGACCCGATCGTCATATCCCCTTCAGGCAGATCATTGATCGGTGACCAGACCGGATATTCCGTTCCGTCGATCCTGCCGGCATCCGTTGCCGTAAGAGCAAGATCCCCATGGTTCATATATACGGGACATCCGTACTTTTCAGCCATGTCATCCGCTGCCATCGTATGATCGGAATGTCCGTGTGTCAGGATCACAGCATCGACTGTTTCATCCGGTGCGATCTTTTTGGCGATCTCTTTCCCGTATCTTCCGGGATCGATGATCAGTACATGACCGTTGTCATGCAGAACATAGATGTTTTCCTGATACAGTCCGATCGGCAGTATATCGATCTTCATATCCGATATTCAAAAAAATAACCCGACAGGTTATTTTTTCTCCTTATGCAGAGTTTTCTGATTGCATCTCGGGCAATACTTTTTGATTTCCATTTTCTCAGCGTGCTTGCGCTTGTTTCTGGTGCCGATATAGTTTTCTTCACCGCAGACTGAGCATTTAAAGGTGATATTGTCTCTAGGCATTTTTCAAACCTCCTGATTCAGCAATGAGAGTATATCACATGTATTTTCTTTTTCCAAGAAATTCATTTCACGCTATGATAAAAAAATAAGCCCGAAATCATGCCTCAGAGGCATGATCAGACGCATTTCCTTATACATGCACAGCGATTCGGGTGTTCCTTCAGGTAAAAATATCAATTTCCCTGTACTTGTGAGATAATACCGAAGGAGGTCATCTCATGAAACGAACAGAAACTCGTCCGATCTATGTAGGCGGACTGCAGATCGGCGGACAGAACGCATGCGTCATACAGTCAATGACCAACGTTCCCGCAAAAGATATAGAAGCAAGTGTGAAACAGATCAATGAACTGGAGGCAGGTGGCTGTCAGATCGCCCGTCTGGCGGTTCTTGATAAGGAAGACGCGCTTGCGATCCCTTACATCAAGGAAAAAACAAACATCCCGCTTGTCGCGGACATTCACTTCAATTACCAGCTGGCGCTGCTTGCGCTTGACGGTCATGTCGATAAGATCCGCATCAATCCCGGCAATATCGGTGCCCGTGAACATACGGAAGCAGTTGTCAAGAAATGTCTTGAACACAAAGTACCGATCAGGATCGGCATCAATTCAGGCTCCCTGGAACAGCAGTTCCTGCAGAAATACGGCGGGCCATGCGCAGAAGCAATGATCGACAGTGCTGACAGACATGTGAAGATCCTGGAGGACCTCGGTTTCCATGACATCTGTCTGTCCTTCAAGTCATCCAACGTCGCGCTGACGATTGCCGCATATGAAGCTGCCGCAAAGCACTTTCCCTATCCCCTGCACCTTGGCGTTACCGAGGCAGGCGGTTTCGCGGAAAGCGCGGTCAAGAGTTCAGCAGCCCTGGGAACACTCCTGCATGAAGGCATCGGAGATACAATCCGCGTATCCGTATCCGGACCGCCGAAGGATGAACTGATCATTGCCAAGCAGCTGCTGAAGTGCTTCGGACTGTATGACAAGGTCCCTGATCTTGTCGCCTGTCCGACATGCGGAAGGATCCAGTATGATATGCTGCCGCTGGTCAAAAAGATGGAGGAATTCCTGGCAGACATTCACGAAGACATTCAGGTCGCAGTCATGGGCTGCCCTGTCAACGGAATGCAGGAAGCCAGCCGTGCCGACATCGGCGTTGCGGGCGGTTATGAAATGGGCATGCTGTTTGCAAAAGGCAAACTGCTCAGGACTGTACCGCAGAACGAACTGGAAGACGCACTGAAAGCAGAGATTCTGAAGATCGTCGCAGAGCGTCATCAATAATACGGCAGAAAGGCATCGGTAAATCCCGCCCTTCCCATTGCAGCGTATGTACAGATCTTGTTTACGGTGCTGCAATTGTATTGTAAGCACGAATAACTCAGAAAGTATTTCAATGGATCGATCAGCATTGGTCGGTCCTTTTTTCCGGCAGCCGGTGCCTTAGGGATGATCAGATCGTCTGCAGTGTCCCGTTTCTGCTGTTTCCAGGATTACTGCACACAGCGGATAATACCTGTCCGGTGTACTTAAAAACAGTGTCTTATTCAGACACTGTCAGATGTTCCTGCCAGTTTTCTTCGTATACGCCCTTCCTCAGCATGGCGATCTCCGTTTTGTACGGAGGCTCACCTGCGATATAGGGTGTTTCCAGTATTTTGGCAATATGTGCGGTACGAGGATTGGATGCGATCCTGTGCAGCGCATCGAACCCGATCGTGCCCAGTCCGATATTCGCATGCCGGTCTTTCCGTGCACCGCGGATATTCTTTGAATCATTGAGATGGATCACATGCAGCCGGTTCAGGGAAAGGATGCGGTCAAACTCATCAAGTACTCCGTCAAAATCATTGACATCGTATCCTGCATCATTGATATGACACGTATCCAGGCAGATGCCGTAATGTTCCGGATGATCCAGACCTTCCAGAATCTCTGCAAGTTCCTCAAATGTTCTGCCCACTTCACTGCCCTTGCCTGCCATTGTTTCCAGACAGATGACGATCCCTTCCGGCAGCTCAGGCAGACCGTTCAGGCACCTGATCACAGTACTGATCCCTGTCTGCAGATCTGCTGATGTAAAGCTTCCAGGATGCAGGACAATATAGGATGCACCGATGGCATGTGTCCGCATGACTTCGGAATACAGGAATTCTCCTGCCAGTTCAAACACCTCAGGCTTGACGGCATTGGCTGGATTGATCAGATACGGTGCATGGATGATCATGCGTTCCATCGGGATCCCGCTTTGACGCATGAGCTCCTTTGCTTCAGCAATGCGCATATCTTCCAGTGCTCTGCGCTTTGTATTCTGCGGTGCGCCTGTATACAGCATCAATGCATTCGCATCATACCCGAGCGCTTCCTTCACGCTGCCTTCCAGAAAGTCCGGGGCAGTCATTTTGACATGACAGCCGATGATCATTCAGAATCTCCGGCGTTCTTTTCTCTCTGTGCCTGGCGGTATCTTGCCTTCTTCTCTTCTCTGATCTTGGAACGGATCAGTTCACGCTTTTTCTGACGCTGCAGCTTTTCGATCGCTGCCTGACGCTTCTTCTTGTAACCAGGCTTGACCTTGGTATTCTTCTTCGTCATCATCTTGGAGATCTGTTTGGACAGTTCATCCTCCTGCTTCTGGAATTTCTGTCCATAGGGACGAAGCTTTGTCCAGGCATCATTGTGATAACGGCTGTGTTCGAAGCGGATCCCCCGCTTCATCAGCGAACGGATCGCCTGATCATCTGACTCCTGATACAGCGCATAGCAGATACCGTCGGAACCTGCCCTGCCCGTACGGCCCGCACGGTGGATATAGTATTCCAGATCACTCGGGAATCCGCATGAAATAACATGCGTTACTGTCGGGATATCGATGCCTCTGGCAGCCAGGTCCGTACATACGACATATGTATGTCTGCTGTCAGCGATCTCCTTCATCGCCTGCTTGCGCTTTCTGCTTTCCAGATCACCATGCAGCTCGGTCACCTCGACTCCTTCACCGCGCAGCCCTTCTGCGATCTGAGCAGCCATTTCTCTGGTGTTGGCAAAGATCAGGCAGACATACGGATTGAATCCGGGCATGATGGAACGGATCGTTTCAACGTATGTGTGATGATAGCACGGTACAAGGATATGACGGATGCGGGGATTGAATTCCTCATCATCTGCGATCGTAAAGGTAATGGGATGGTGCATGTATTTCTTCAGGAACGGCTTCAGCTGATCGGGCATCGTTGCCGAAAAAGCCAGCATTTCCAGATTCTCACCCATTCTTCCGGCAAATGCGTCGATCTCATCCAGGAAGCCGTATTCCAGTGTCATATCAGCTTCATCCACGATCAGTACCGGCGTTTCTTCAATGCGGAGCGCTCCTGCATTCAGGAACATATCCTTGATCCTGCCGGGCGTTCCGATCGCGATATGCGGCTGGGCAGCTGACAGCTGCTGGATCTCACGGTCACGGTCCTGTCCGCCGATAAAAAGACGTACACGGATATCAGGTTCGATCTCCTGCATCAGCCTGGCCTTCTCATAGATCTGGGCAGCCAGTTCCCTGGTCGGGGCTGTGATGACTGCCTGACAGCGGTCTGCTGAAGGATCGATCTGTTCCATCAGAGGGATCAGAAACGCATGTGTTTTGCCGGTTCCTGTCTTGGAGAGGCCGATGATATCCTTGCCGCGCAGAAATGCCGGGATCACTTCCTGCTGTATGGGTGTCGGTTCAGTGAACCCGTTGAGACGGATAAAATCCATCGTTTTGTTCTTCATATTAAAATCTTCAAATTTCTTCATTGATACCTCCTCATCTTCCTCTGACTTTCCAAACAGATACGGTTCAGAGTACAATAAAACAAGCCGGATCCGCTTTTGCGGATGACAGCCAAATTATATCGGTTTTTTTCGTTTTGTGAAGAGGAGGAGATCAAATGAAAATCGTACCTGTCGTACCCAGAGGATACTGTCAAGGCGTTGTCAGGGCGATCAGGATCGCCAGGGAAACAGCTGAAAAATATCAGGGCATGCCCATCTGCATGCTCGGCATGATCGTTCATAATAAATACGTTGTACGGGAATGTGAAGCACTCGGCATACGTTTTGTTGAGGATCCCCGTAAAACAAGACTGGAACTTCTTGATCAGATCGATGAGGGCGTTGTAATCTTTACAGCCCACGGTGTCAGCGACGCTGTCAGGGAGAAAGCAGAACAGAAAGGACTGATCGCGATCGATGCGACATGCCCGGATGTCCTGAAGACCCATGATCTGATCAAAGAGCACTGCAGGAAAGGCGATGTCATCTATATCGGAAAAAAAGGCCATCCGGAAGCGGATGGAGCATTAGGCCTGAGCGACCGTGTATATCTTGTAACAAATGAGGAGGATGCTGCAGATCTGCCTGATACGCTGGAGAATATCCTGATCACAAACCAGACGACGCTCGGCATACTGGAAACAGAGAAAACGCTGAACGCCTGTCTGAAACGCTGGCCTGACGCCGTTCCTGCACCGGAGATCTGTGCAGCCACAAGATTCCGTCAGACTGCCGTGATGAACCTGAAGGATATCGATGTGCTGATCGTTGTCGGTGATCCCCATTCCAACAATACGAACCAGCTGAAGCAGATCGGTCTTTCCTCCGGCATCAAGCACGTCTATATGGCTGAGACATGCATGGATCTGAAGGAAGAAATGATAAAGGATGCCGATACCGTAGCGGTGACCGCCGGGTCATCCACGCCTACGATACTGACATCCCAGGTAATTTCATTTCTGCAGTCTTATGCGGAAAGCGGTGACTTTACGCCTCCTCAGATCCCGGATCACGTCTTCTGAGACTGCTGAGTTCAGCTTCCGTCAGTTCACGATAGCTGCCTTCCGGCAGGTCTTCGTCCAGAACAAGATCCTTCATACGGATGCGCTTCAGTTCAATAACTTCGTTATTGATTGCCTGGAACATCCGTTTGATCTGATGATACTTCCCTTCTTTGATCACAAGACGGCAATGATGATCGTCTTCGATCGTATAGGAAGCAGGTCTGCATTTCTCTCCGTCCTCAAGGACGATCCCGTCTTTAAATTTCTCAAGGTCCTCTTCAGCAAGGGGATCTTTTAATGTGACCGCATATTCCTTTTCCACATGGTGTTTCGGGGACAGCAGTTCATGCGCCAGATCTCCGTCATTGGTGATCAGAAGGAGCCCTGTTGTATCCTTGTCGAGCCTTCCGCATGGAAACAGATTTTTATCCGGTTCATCGATCAGATAGAGAACGGAATCCGGATCATCGGTCGAACTGACATACCC
>CAMOPG010000134.1:0-7361 GCA_946622165.1 uncultured Erysipelotrichaceae bacterium | reverse complement strand
TCGTACAGTGTCTGCAGTGCATCCCTTCCGTATCCGCCGCATGTTTCCGTACTGCCTTCTGGTTTTTATGGCTGTATGTCATGCATTCACGGATCGTAGGCAGAACAGTTCAGGAGATCAAAGAAATACATGCCCGTTTTGCCTGGATCTTTGTGCTCGTGCATACTGCCGGCTGTCTGTATGCGTGGAACCGGTTTTCAGGAAACGGAGACTGGACAGGCATGTACGACAACCGGAACATGACAGCCTCCCTGTCAATGAGCTGTGCAGTTCTTTGTCTGTTTCTGCATGAAAAAGCACCGGGATTATCGAACATCCTGTTATGCACCAATATCCTGCTTGCCTTCCGGACAGCTTCGCGCATGGCAGCTGTTCTCAGCCTTGTCCTGCTGTGCGCGGCAGTGTGCGAAAAGCCGCAGCGGCTGCCTTTCCTGTTCGCTGCACTGCTGTTTCTGAAATGGCTGCCGATACCTGCATCATGGGGCCGTCTGCTGGGCTCCTCAGGATTCCTGCGCGATACCTGGCGGATCGGCATCCGTCTGTTTCTGGAAAGACCGCTGCTGGGTCATGGCATGCATACGGCCTATTACTTTACGTTTATTGAAAACCCGGGCGGCTGGGGCTGGGGCACGCATAATTCCTGGCTGGTCATACTGGCTGAAAACGGGATCATAGGCACGATGTTCTATATCCTGTTCTTTTCTGCAGTCTTCCGGAAGATCCGTGCGGGATCGAAAGATCCTTCCATGCGGTCATGGTACAGGAACTGTCTGGTCCTGCTGATCATGACTGCAGTCAATGCAGTGTCGGAAAGCTTTCTCTTTTCACCGGGCAATGTCATGAGCCTTCCGTTCTGGTTTACGGTGCTTTGTATCTGTGAAGGAGGGGCATGATGCGGATCCTCTTTGTGACTTATTCACCGGCGCCATACCGGATGACATTCTTCAATGAACTGGGCAGAAGCTGTGAACTGACTGTGCTTTGTGAAAAGGAACCGGCAGAGATCAGAAACAGGTATCCTGCGTGGTTTGAAGGAAGTGCGGAGCGATTCCGCATGTATTTCATGCAGGATGCACGAAAGGTTTTCAGACAGACATATGATCTGGCTGTTGTCTGCGGATACAGCACGGCAGCAGAGATCATGTCACTGTTCATTCTGAAACAGAAGCGCATCCCTGTGCTGATTTCTGCTGATGGCTGTCTGAAAGATGTACGGGAACCGTTATGGAAGTATCTGCTGAAGAGATATCTCATCTCCATGGCAGACGGATATCTGGTCAGCTCGGAAGAAACGAAGCATTATCTGATGCGCTATGTACAGGACAAACCGTTTTGGATCTATCCGTTTACCACGTTGACAGAAAAGGATCTGCAGATGCTGGATTACTTTGACCGCAGTGCATTGAGAGAAAGATTTCATATGCATGGACTGTGCATATTCGCTGCCGGGCAGATGATCCCCCGCAAAGGCTTTGATCTGCTGAAGGAGGCGGTGAGAGTTCTTCCGGATATGCATCTGTACCTGGCAGGGGGAACAGAAGTACGCGATGAGGGCAGGATCCATGAATGCGGATTTCTGACGCACCATGAGATCCTGGAATATCTGTGTGCCTGTGATATCTTCGTACATCCGGCAAGACAGGAGGTATGGGGACTGTGTGCTGCCGAAGCACTTGGTGCAGGGAAAGCAGTGATCACAACAGACACATGCACGGCAGGCAGGGAACTGATCCGTGATCATGAAAACGGGATCCTGATCCATGCCGATCAGACAGAACTGTGTGAGGCATTGAAAGAGCTGAGAGATCCTGATCTCAGACAGTATCTTGCGCATCAGGCACGCATTCATATGCGGAACTATACGATCGAACAGATGGCAGAAGCGCACAGAAAGGCGTTTGAGGATGTCCTTCAGATACAGATCACTGAGAAATGAACTGATCTGCCGGACAGTCCTGCTGTTTCTGCCGCTGATCACAACAGCCCATGTGTCCAGGGTGCTGGGTACCGAAGGCATGGGAGTCACTGCTGTTTCATTGAATGTGATCTCATATTTCATCATGACAGCACAGCTGGGCACACATACCCTTGGCATCCGTGCGGCAGCACAAGACCCTGCCCGGGCAGAACAGACATATCAGGAGCTGTTCAGTCTGCAGATCCTGACATCTCTCTTCAGCATGTCCCTGTACATGGCTGTGCTGGTAATGACACATGCGTCTACCATCATGCGGATCCAGATGATCCGTCTGGCAGCCTGTATGTCAGATTGTTCATGGCTTCTGAAAGGACTGGAACGGTCCGGTGCATATACGGTGTGCCTGCTTGCGGTCCGTGTGATCGATGCAGTGCTGGTCATTCTGTTTGTCAGACCCGGATATGCCCCTTTGGAAACATACGGACTGATCCAGGCGGGAAGTACGTTTCTGACGGCGGTTTTATCTCAGATCTTCATATACAGACTGGGCTTTGACTTCCGCTTCCGTACAGAACATCTTTCCGTGCATCTGAAAGATTCGCTGAAACTGTTTGTCCCGGCCGCCGCGCTGAAGGTCTACCGGATCATTGACCAGGGCATGCTCGGAATATTGTCTGCCGCGCATGAGTCAGGATGCTATGCATGCGCAGACCGGATGATCAATATTCCCTTCGGCATCCTGGAAGGGATATTCGTACTGCTGATACCAGGAGCCATCAGGGCACGCAGAAACACCGGTTATCAGCAGTACTGCAGCGAAAACATATCAGTGCTGCTGTCAGCCGCATGCCTGATCTGCTGCGGTCTGTTCATGGTCAGCCGGGACAGTGTCATTCTGCTGTATGGAAAAGGTTATGAAGAAGTGACCGGCGTCTGCAGGCTGCTGTCACCGTTTGTTATTCTGAAGGCATATACGATGTCATTCCGCTGCCTGTATCTGATCCCTGCAGGGAAACAGAAAACGGACACGCTGACGGTATGCGCAGCAGCCGCTGTGAACATACTGCTGGGACTGTATCTGATCCCGGCGCATGGTGCCTGCGGTGCAGCGATCTCAGACGTTGTGTCAGAGGCAGGACTTGTCATGATGGATGTGCTGAGCGGGCAGAAGTTCAGTATTTCAAAAAACATATGCCTGCGCACTGCGGCGGCCTGTATGGGCTGTCTGATCATCCATCATGCATTATTGCCGGATACTCCGGCAGTCAGGATCCTGGCAGATGCTGTTTTATGGCTGAGCGGAGCAGTATGGGTCATACAGACCAAAGAGATCAAAATGATCCTGAAACGGATCAGGGAGGAACATGGAACTGAATGAAGAACAGCTGAAGAAGCTGAAAGAACTGGAGCTGGAGTGTCTCAGAACGCTGATCTGTCTGTGTGAACAGAATGATCTGCGCTGGTGTCTTGCCGGAGGCAGCCTGCTGGGTGCTGTGCGGCATCAGGGATTCATCCCCTGGGATGATGACATCGACCTGATCATGCCCAGAAGGGATTATGATGTACTGTGCAGACTGAAGATGCCTGAGCCGTATTTTCTGCAGTGTCTGAAAACAGAACCGGCATGCGGCATTCTGTTTGCGAAACTGATGAATACGGATACGGTCTATATAGAATCTTCACGCAGGCATATGGATATCCATCATGGCGTATGTGTTGATATTTTTCCTGTTGATTATTATCCGGAGCAGGGACTGCCTGATTTATGGCAGTGGGGACTTCACATGCTCATGCATTACCGTATGCGCAGTCTGTATGCGGATGCGCACAGGATCCGTCCGCTTTATCGGAAGATCGGGGCTGAGCTGTGCATGGCTGTTTCAAAACTGATCCTGCCGGATGCACAGAAAGCGATGATATGGTATGAACAGAAACTGCGTCATGCAGAAAGATCATCTAAGGTCATCGTGACCGGAGGGGCATACGGCAGAAAAGATATTTACAGGATCAGCTGGCTCGGCTTCTGCCGCAAAGCATTGTTTGAAGGGATCCCGGTCAATATTCCCGTACATTATGATGAGATCCTGCGCCAGACATATGGCTGCTATATGGAGCTGCCGCCGGCTGAAGAGCGGAAAGGGCATCATTTTGCGGAGGTATTCCATGCATAACATACATAAAACGATGGAAAATGAATTCCCGTTCGTATTACAATCTAAACAGCAGAACGACAGGAGGAACTAACATGTCCACATTCAGAGATGCAACATTGATGATCACGGGAGGCACCGGATCATTCGGAAATACAGTATTGAAGCATTTCCTGGCAACGGATATCAAAGAGATCCGCATCTTTTCCAGGGATGAGAAAAAACAGGATGATATGCGCCATGAACTTCAGGCAAAGCATCCGGAATATGCATCAAAGGTAAAATTCTATATCGGTGATGTCAGAAACAGACAGACACTGGATGACGCAATGCCGGGCGTCGACTATATCTTCCACGCGGCAGCGCTGAAGCAGGTACCGTCCTGCGAATTCTTCCCGATGGAAGCTGTCCGTACCAATGTTGAGGGCACGGATAATATGCTGCATGCGGCGATCAATGCCGGGGTCAAGCGTGTCGTATGCCTTTCCACAGACAAGGCAGCTTATCCGATCAACGCGATGGGAATCTCCAAAGCAATGATGGAGCACGTGATCTACGCAAACGCAAGGATCGCTGCCGAGCGCGGCGGCACGGTCATCTGCTGCACAAGATACGGCAATGTCATGTGCTCCAGAGGCTCCGTCATACCGCTGTTCATTGACCAGATCAAAGCAGGTGATCCGATCACGATCACGGATCCAAACATGACGCGCTTCCTGATGAACCTGGATGAAGCAGTCGACCTGGTCAAGTTCGCATTTGAACATGCAAATCCCGGAGATCTGTTTATCCAGAAAGCAGACGCTTCTACGATCGGCGATCTGGCAAAAGCAGTCCAGGAACTCTTCGGTGACACCGGAACAAGGATCATCGGAACAAGACACGGTGAAAAGCTGTATGAAACACTGATGACAAGTGAAGAACGTCTGAGGTCTGAAGACATGGGAGGCTATTTCCGTGTTGCGGCAGACAGCAGAGATCTGAACTATGATAAGTTCGTTGTGCAGGGACAGGTCCATACACAGGCAGATGAGTCGTATACAAGCCACAATACAACACTGCTCGACGTTGAAGGCACAAAGAAAAAGATCCTGACGACGGATTACGTAAAGGAACAGCTCAAAGAAATGGGGATCGAAGGATGAAGATCCTGATTACCGGCGCAAAAGGGTTTGTCGGAAGAAATCTGACAGCGAACCTGGAAAACATCCGCCAGGGCAAAAACAAGACCAGACCGTCTCTGCAGATCGATGAGATCTATGAATATGACATGGATTCCACGGCTGAGGAACTGGAGCAGTACTGCAGGGAAGCAGATTTTGTCTTCCATCTGGCAGGAGTGAACCGCCCGAAGGATCCTGAGGAATTCAGGACCGGAAACTTCGGCTTTTCCGATACCTTGCTGAACACCCTGAAGAAGGCTGGAAACAAAGCAGGCGTCATGCTGTCGAGTTCTGTACAGGCATCGCTGAGCGGCAGATTTGCCGGTTCCCTGTATGGTGAGTCCAAGCTCGCCGGGGAAGAACTGTTCTTCTCCTATGCCAAAGAAACAGGCGCGCCTGTATATGTATACAGATTCCCGAACCTGTTCGGCAAATGGTGCAGACCGAACTACAACAGCGCTGTTGCGACTTTCTGCAACAACATTGCAAATGAACTTCCGATCACGGTGAACGATCCTTCCGTAGAGCTGGATCTCCTGTACATCGATGATCTTGTGGAAGAGATGCTGGACCTGCTGGAAGGAAAGCTGCACAGATGTGAATATGACGGCACCGAGCCTGTTCCGTGTGAGAACGGCAGATACTGCTATGTACCGGTGACGCATCATATCACGCTTGGAGAGATCGTTGAGCTTCTGCAGAAGTTCCATGATCAGCCGTCTACACTGATCGTTCCTGAGATTCCCAAAGGAAGCTTTGCCAAGAAGCTGTACAGTACATATCTGTCCTATCTGCCGGAGGATAAAACGATCTTTGATCTGAAGACCAACGCAGATGACAGGGGAAGCTTTACGGAACTGCTGAAAACAGTGAGCGGCGGACAGGTATCCGTCAACATTTCAAAACCCGGTATTACAAAGGGTCAGCACTGGCACAATACGAAGTGGGAATTCTTCATTGTCGTCAAAGGCCATGCGCTCATACAGGAACGCCGGATCAGCGATGATGCTGTACGCGAGTATGAAGTCAGCGGAGACAGGATCCAGGCAGTCATGATGCTGCCGGGATATACGCACAACATCATCAATCTTTCCGATACGGAAGAACTGATCACGGTGATGTGGGCCAACGAACAGTTTGATCCCGGCCATCCGGATACATTTTACGAAGCAGTCTGAAAGTGCGGGTCTTCCGCACTTTTGTAAAGAGGAGACGCAATGGAACAAACAGGCAGATCAAAACGCAGCATACTGCTGATCATGATCGGCGCAGCCGCAATGATCGTTTTCCTGATGCCTGCCCTGTATTCGATCATCAACATCGGCAATGTGACCGGCATTGCGGCAAGTGCGCTGCTCCTGCTGTACGGGATCTTCTTTTCAAAGGTCAATGACCGCCTGAGACAGTTCCTGCATCATCCGTATTACGGTATTCTTCTGAAAGCAATTCTGACGGTGATCTGTGTGTTCGCAGTGCTTGCAGTGATCCTGGGAGTACTGATGATCAGAGGCGCAGATCGTAAGCCTCATGAAGACGGTACTGTCGTGGTCCTGGCTTGTGATGTGCTTGGAGATGAACCGGGACCGATGCTGAAAGAGCGTCTGGACGCGGCAATAGTCTTGCTGGAAGAACATCCGGATACTTCATGCATCGTTGCCGGAGGATGGCAGGAACCGGGAGATGCTGTTGAAGCAGATGCCATGTATCGTTATCTGGTGAAAAAAGGGATCCGTGAGGACAGGCTGTATGCAGAAGACCGTTCCAGGTCCACGTATGAGAATATGCTTTATTCCAAAGAGATCATTGAGAAAAATGGTCTGGAACCTGCGATCACCGTTGTGACAAGTGATTTCCATGAATACAGAGCGATCGCCATGGCGGAATCGCTGGGCATTGAGGCCGGCTCATATCCCTCACGCACAGCCTGGTGGCTGCTGCCGACATATTTTATCCGGGAGTGTGCGGGGATCCTGCACTGGTGGCTGTTCGGCTGCTGAAGCTTGACAGTCAAAATAAGCGGCGCAAAAATGAATTCAGAAGAAGGAGAAACAATATGATGTATACGATCACAGACCTGTATGACCTTGATCATACGATCGCGAAAGAATATCTTTCCCATTTCACATATCC
>CAMOPG010000133.1:0-7382 GCA_946622165.1 uncultured Erysipelotrichaceae bacterium | reverse complement strand
AGTGACTTGAGGTCCATATCCGTACGGTCCACATAGATCAGACCGTAGCGCTTGCGGAATCCCTGATGGGAACTCAGCAGGTCCATGACGGACCACGGGCAGTAGCCCATCATATCCACGCCGTCTTCGATCGCCTGTCCGATCGCATTGATATGCTGTCTCAGGTAATCGATGCGGTAGTCATCATGGATCTTCCCGTCTTCCGTCAGCTCATCCGCCGTTCCAAGACCGTTCTCCGTGACGATCAGCGGCAGACGGTATCTGTTCCAGTAATCGTTCAGTACGATGCGGAAACCGACAGGATCGATCTGAGCACCGTACTCACTGGCCTTGAGATTCGTATTTTTCTCGATCTTCCAGTATCCGTACATATCGTAGTCCACTTCATTCATGCCCTCGATCTTCATGCCTTTGGGATGTTCCTCATCCGCAGGCAGATAACGTGCGGTCAGCGTACGGTAATAATTCAGGGCAATGAAATCCATCTTGGCTGACTTCAGCAGTTCATCATCCTCTTCACACATCTGCGGCACCAGATCCTGTTCCCTGAGATACGCCATGTAATAGCCGGGGTACTCCCCGTACACATGCATGTCAAGACAGTAGTCTGTCTTGAAGCGGTTGTTCTGCAGTGCTGCCCAGACGTCCTCCGGCGCATTGGTCAGAGGATATGTCACGGTCGAAGAAACCGCACAGCCGATCCTGCCGCCTTCAATGAGATCGTGGCAGGCATTGACTGCCTTGGCATGGGCAATGAACATATGGTAGTCCATCTGCGCACGGATCTGTTCCTTCTTATGCGGATCCGGCTCATTCAGGTTCATGCGCTCATCCACGCGCATCATCAGGTTCTGCTCGTTATGGACCTGCCATAGTTTTACACGGTCCCCGAATGCCTTGAAGCATGTTACAGCGAACCGTTCAAACGCGTCAGCGCACTTTCTGGACTCCCAGCCGTTGTACTTTTCAACAAGCGCATAAGGCAGATCAAAATGATACAGCGTGATGAACGGTTCAATGCCGTTCTTCAGCAGCTCATTGATGACGTCATTGTAGAAAGCGATCCCCTTCTCATTCACTGCTCCGTCGCCATCCGGTATGATCCTTGCCCATGCGACAGAGAACCGGTAGATCTGCAGTCCCAGTTCCTTCATCATGGCAATGTCTTCTTTGTAATGATGGTAGAAGTCTGAAGCGATTTTGCTGTCAGCCTGGATATCTGATCTTTTGAACGAATTGAAATCAGCGACGGTCATGCCTTTGCCGTCTTCATTCCATGCGCCTTCGATCTGGAATGCAGAAGATGATGCGCCCCATAAAAAATGATCCGGAAATTTCATAACTTTATATTCTCCTTGACACCATTGTATACGAAAACCTCACTGCACACAGAAAGGATATACGCAGATCAACATACTGTGCTGCGCATGCACAGCACATAAAAATGCCGGCGCATCTCATTTATGAACGTCCGGCATTATCGTACGATTTAATAACTCTGCTGAAACGTACAGCAGAATGTCCGATCAGTTTCTGGTCAGGCCTTCGAATGTATAAGCAGCCTCGAGTCCGATCTCAGCCATGTCAACTGTGATATCCGCATACATCGGATCTGTGAAGTTGCCCATACCTGTGATGTTGTAGATCTTGGACATATCATATCCCTTTGCCTTCAGGATATTCATGCACTGTGCAACGCGGCCGCCGCTCTGGCACATCAGGAAGATCGTCTTGTCTTTCGGGAAGAATACTTCGAGCAGTTCATCACTTTCTTCATATGTAGCAACAGGGTCTGTTGTATCGCCGCTGTAAAGCTGTGTAATACCGTCTCCGCCTTCTTTGCTGTAGATCAGCGCAAAGTAAGGGATGCATTCAAAGTTTCTGAAATGCTTCTTCGCATAGTCACCGAAATCACGGAGGTCGATGTAAAGAACATCGTCACGGTTCAGATAGTCAAGAAGGTTTTCATTGTTGATCGCAGAGCAGCCGGGCAGGAATGTATCATCCGTGCAGGCAACCGGATCGGATTTCTCGTCAGGCTTGTAAGTCTTTGTTGTGTCACGGGGAGCCGGAAGAGCTGCCTCTGCAGCCTCCGCAGGTGCAGGTTCAACTGCTGCCGGTGTTTCGCAGACCGGGCATTCCGGGCAGGAAGTCTCGGCAGGTGCTGATGAGCATCCGACCAGCAGAAGTGTGGCGAATGCCGCTGTCATAAACTTTTTCATTTTCTTTCCTCCTGTTTATTCAGCTGTAAAATATGCATCCTCCGCATGATATTTGAACAGTGCGTTCAGCATACGGATAATGTTATTTGTAGAAACACTGGAACCGGACAGTGTATCCAGTGTGTAGCCTTCACGGCCTTCACCGGCAGCGTATTCAGCCGCGTCGATGTCTTCAACAAAGCTCAGCGTCTGGATATAGCCGTAATTCTTATCGATGAAGTAAGGGATGTATTCTTCCTTGAACATTTCATACGTTGCGCCTGCAGGTGTCGGGTTGGAGTCACCCCAGAAGCCAGCTGTGTAATGATCCTGGGAGTCCCTGTCGAATGAAAGGAATCTGACTTCGGAATCATTGATGTCCTTGGACTTCGGAAGCGTCAGTTCAACATATGCTGTCATCCAGTAGTTCACATCAGCACTGCGGCATGTGCAGGACAGATATGTAACCTGGTATTTAATGTAGTTTCTTGCTTTATACTTGAAGTTTACAAATGCGTAGAACTGTGTCTCTTCACGCGGACCATTGACATGGTTGATCGGGATGACTGCTACAGCATTTCCCATCGTACCTTCACCAAGGTCAGCAGAAGTGTTGAGCCATTCGTTTACGGAATTCACATCAAACACACATCCGCCTGTATTTTCTTTCGGAGCTGTGCCGCCGAACGCTGTGGGATCAACGCCTGCTTCCAGCAGAGCCGCATTGGCTGCCTTTTTCACTGCTGTGGACGTGATCGTTGCACCGGATACTGAATCAACATCGATCGATTTCTTCTCAGTCATTGCCTGAGTCATCGTTTCGATCGCTTTGTCGCCGAGTCCCTGTGTTTCTTTTTCGCCGACACCAGTAACTCCCGTCAGGTCGCCATCCTTGAATGTCAGAGTGATCGTTACATCTCCCCCGTTACCTTTGGCGGTTCCCGAAAAATCACCTGTGACTCCGGCGGGTGCTGCCGCCTGATCTCCGCCTGAACCGGCAGAGCATCCTGCTAACAGCACTGCAAGCAGACATGCTGTCATTCTTTTCTTGATCATTTCAAAAACTCACTTTCTATTTATAATCAACATTATATCCGATTCCTGTAGATTGTATACAATCTACATTCCACAATGGCATGCTTTTTGTCAGATTTGTTATAGAATACTAATATGAAACGATTTTTTGTTATTCTTGCTTTTCTGCTGGCTTCATGTACGGGCGGACAGACTCCCTTTTCGGAAGAGACCCCTGTTCCCGAAGAGACTCCTGCCACGCAGCCTGTCTATGCGTTTGCGGAAGCCATTGAGTCCGGAGATGAGATCATCCCTGTTTTTCATACGACTGTAAAGCTTGAAACACTCAGTCAGGAAGATATGGATCTCCTGTATCCCGTATTCAATGAAAAGGTCCAGCATCTCAGCAAGCTCTTCGACCGGTATCATTCATATGAAGAAGAAGGCATTGCCGGCATTTATACGATCAACCATTCCGTGGGTACTCCCGTCCATGTTGAAGCAGAACTGTACGAAGCGCTTCGGGCAGGAAGAGACCTGACGATCCTGACGAACGGGAAATACAATCTGACGGTCGGACGCCTGTATGATGTCTGGGCTGACCTGTTCAGCCCCTTCCCCATCGAACAGGAAGATCCCGATCCCGCTCTGATCAATGAAGCGCTGGGCTGTGTCGTAAAGCCGCAGGATCTTGACAATGTGCTGATCTTCGATGATGAAGAACAGACAGTGACCCTGATGCCGTACGAGTCATGCAGTTCCTCCCCTGTCATTGATGCAGGCGCACTGGCCAAAGGATACGCTTCCGAGAAGATCTATGATGAACTGAAGCAGTACGGCAGGCCGTTCCTGCTGAATGCAGGCTCCAGTTCGATCGCTGCCTACGCGCCGGACGATCAGCCCCGTACCTGGCATGTCGGTGCACGCAACCCTTATGCGAGAGTCTATACGCTTTATGACTTTGCCATCAACAGCACCGGCCTGGTGTCAACCAGCGGTGATGACAGCAGTTATTTCATTCTGAAGGGTGATAACAGTGTGATCAGACATCATATCCTGGATCCGGACACCGGATACCCGAACAATTACATCCGGACCAACACGGTCATGACTGACCGGGGCGGTCTGGCAGCGGATGTTCTGACAACAGCACTCTTCAACTGTTCAACGAATGAAGAGCGTCTGGAACTGATCAGAACCGTTTCAGACTATTTCGATACGGATATCTCCTGGTCCTGGTTTGTTCAGACAGCCGAAGAACAGGGCATCCTGTATACTTCCGAATCATTCAGAACACAGATCATCGAAGCATCTGTGTCAGAAAATATCATTCAAACAGAGGTACTGCCATGAAACATATGATCCTGATGATATGCATGCTCATTCTGACCGGATGCAGTGCGCCTGCCCAACCGCAGCAGTCCGCTGAAACACCCGTCCCGGAACCTTCAGTTGTTCCGATCACAGAACTGCCTGTGAAGCCTGTCCCGGAATCAGCCGTCGCTGCCGATTCGCCGCTCAGCGCTCTGAATATCGATGATTATCTGTTTCTGGAAGGTGTCCGTTATTTTGATCTGCGTTCAGCCGACCAGGTATATTCCGAAGGCGGGATCGCCGGTTTTGTGAACCTGCCCTTCTACGATGTGATCGTATCCTGGCAGAAACAGGAGAATGTCCTGTTTACCATGCAGAAAGATACCGAAAACAAGGAGACATATCTCGGCGGAGTCGGTACATTCTTTCCGAATTATGAAGAAAGCGAAACGATCCTGAACGAGATCTTTCCGCAGGATCAGGACATTGTCTTCATGTCGACAGCCGGGGTCGAAGCAGCTTATATGATCAACCTGCTCATCCAGTACGGCTATGATCCGGCAAGGCTATACAATGCCGGCACATTCACCAACGGGATCGGAGATACTGCTGCTTACAGGGATCTGAAAGACCACAGGCATTATATTGAGCCGATACAGGCTTTCCGTGCGTCATTGTCTTTTGACTGGGGAGATATGCATATATTAGAATAATCACGGGAAGTAAATGCTATGACAAATATCAAGATCCAGGGAACGATCCGTGAACAGGTTTATGAGATTCTGAAAGAACGCATCCTCAGCGGGTATTATCCGGGAGGCACCCACCTTTCAGAACAGCAGATCTGCAGCGAACTGAACATCAGCCGCTCGCCGGTCAGAGAAGCGATCCGTCTGCTTGAAGCAGACGGTCTGGTATCAGGAGAGGCAAACAAGGGCGTTGCGGTCCGCATCTTTACGGAAAAAGATGTCCGGAATATGTACCAGGTGGAAGCGCTCGTACAGAACGGAAGTATCCATTACGGCTTCAAAAATCTGGGTGAACAGGAGAAAGAATGGTTCCGGAATATCCGGGAAGAATTCATTGAAGCCTACAATTCAAAGGATTCCGCCCGCTATCTTCAGGTCTCGACCCGTTTTCATAATCAGATCGCAGAACTCAGTGATAATGAGCTGCTCATTCATTTCTACCGGCGCAACGGCACCCTGTGCCAGCGGTTCCGCAGTATTTCCCTGCAGGATCCCCGGCGTATGGAATGCTCGCACAATGAGCATCTGCAGATGATCGAAGCGATCCTGTCCGGCGACCAGGATGCTCTGTCTACGATCATGTCATACCACATATCCGAGTCATTGCGCGTCACCCTGCTGGCGATCCCCAAAGCCTCTGATATCGAATAACGAAACAGCAGAACGATGATCTTCTTCATCGTTTTTTTCTGTATGACTGATTCTGTAAATGTCCGTGCATTGGCTTTGCGGATATGCCGGAAACCGCAGGCAATGCTATAATTCTGAGTAAATACAGGAGAACGTCATGGACTTTAAAGAACTGAAATATATGATCGCGGTGGCGGAATGCGGAAGCGTGACTGCCGCAGCCAAAAAACTGTATATCTCACAGCCATCCCTGAGCTATGTCATCTCCAAGGTGGAAGAAGATCTCGGCGTCAGGCTGTTTGACCGTTCCCATTCACCTGTCACACTGACATATGCCGGGAAGCGGTATATCGAATCAGCCAGACAGATCCTTGAGATCAATGACAACCTCCGGAAAGAATTCGAAGATATTCTCAATGAGGAAGCCGGTGAGATCGATCTGGGCATCCCGACCGAGCGTGCAGGATACATGCTGCCGAGGGTACTGGAAAAGTTCCGCCGTTCCTTCCCCAAGGTCAATCTCAGGCTGAAAGAGACACGTTCCGTTCAGATCATACGTGACCTGGAGAGCGGCAATATCGATATCGCCATCCTGCCGGGCGATCCGGGAGATCTGCCTGAACATTTTGACACGGAGCTGATCTGCCGTGAACACCTGTATCTGGTTGCCGGACGAGATCTGATCACAAAAGACATGATCCTGGAAAAAGGCAATGAACATCAGCTGCCCAAGGTCGATCTGCGCAGAATGCGGAATGTCCCCTTCATCCTGATGACGGACGGACAGTATATCCGCAGATATGCGGAACGCATCCTGCAGGAAGCCGGGATCAGTCCCGAGGACACAACGATCGTCACTTCCGGCATCACTGCCGTACAGCTGGCAAAAGAAGGACTCGGGGCAACGATCATCTCCGAGCGTGCCGTCATTCCTCTGGGCGGTACAGGCGAGATCCCCTGCTACAGATACACCGGCTCTGAGGACATGTGGGATGTGCGTGCCGTCTACCGCAAAGGCGCATATCTCAGCCGTTCCGCGCGCTTTCTGATCGATTTATTAAAGGAAGAATTTGACAAAAATCACTGATCTCAGACAGGCTGCGGCCTGTCTTTTTTTGATCCTGCAGGTCATAGAAAAATTTTATGCATAACATAAAATACATGTATTTGTATCTATGGATGAAAGGGATTACATTATAAGTGTCAAAAGGAGATCAGGAGGAGAATATGATCAAGTTATACGATGAAGGAATTTATCTGGTAAAAGGCAATGAGATCGTTCCGGAAAGTGAAGCCGGCAAGGTCGAACAGCTCTGCGGAATCAAAGCAGACAAAGAAGAAGCCAGAAAAGGCACCATCGCCTACAGCATTCTGAAAGCACACAATCAGAATGAAACAATGGATCACCTGAGCATCAAATTCGATGAACTGACATCACACGATATCACATATGTCGGTATCATCCAGACAGCGA
>CAMOPG010000132.1:0-7485 GCA_946622165.1 uncultured Erysipelotrichaceae bacterium | reverse complement strand
TTTTTCCTCCAGATCGAGCTTTTTTACTGCGAATATTTTTTACTCTTCAAAGCTGATAGATCCGAAGGATACTGGACGTTATGGTTTGAGCAGATTCCCGTACAATAGTACGCTCGCCTGTACACGGTATCCCGCTTCCATATATCCCGGATCTTCCGCAAACAGGATCATTTCAGCGTTCCGTACTTTGACCAGTACGGATGTACGCGGTTCCCCTTCATTCCTGTCATCCTGATTGACCTCCATGACAATACCGCTGATCCAGGCATGGGAACTGTCCTCTGCCTCGCGTTCAAACAGACCGCTTGCGATCAGGTCATCTTCTCCTTCCTGAATGGTTCCGTAACTGGCAGACAGGTTGATGCAGAGTCCGAATATTTCCGCAGAATATGCGTATCCTTCCACGGCTCTGATATCCATATTCACAACGTCCATGTTGAAAACAAGCGGATCGGACCCGAGCGTTCTCAGCTGAGCTGTTTTTCCGTATTCCGTTTCGATCATTTTCAGCAGGATCACAGGAACTTCATGCATATAAATATTATACCATCGCAGCGTTCATTCCCCCCGCTCTGCCGTCTCATGAACACGCATTTTATGTTAGTATAATCGTTGAACCGCAGGACCGGGACTAACCCATGAGTCCATGCATAAGGAGAAACAACAATGAGTCTGTTATTGAAAAACTGCAGCATTCTGAAAACCGAAAACGATGAATTTGTCACGCTGAAGAATGCTTATCTTGGTATTGAAGGTTCCGTGATCGACTGGATCAGTACGGAACTTCCTGAAAAGAAATACGACGAAGAAAAAGACATGTCCGGCAAGCTTCTGATGCCCGGTCTGATCAACTGCCATGGCCATACCGCTATGACACTGCTCAGAGGCTCAGGAAGCGACCGCAGCCTTCAGGACTGGCTGTACGACTGCATGATACCGGTAGAAGACAGAATGACACTCTCAGACATCCATGCAGGCAGAGCACTGGCCATGATGGAGATGCTGGCGACAGGCACGACAACCTTCTCGGATATGTACATGGAACCGGAGGACGCCGTTCAGTTCTGCGCAGAAGCCGGCATGAAAGCGCACTTCTCCAGAGTCATGCAGAGCTTCGATCCGCATGAGTCATATGAAGACAATGGCAGAGGCACCGTCAACAACATGCTGTTTGAAAAATACAACAACAGCTCAGACGGCAGGATCCGCATTGACTATATGGTCCATGCCGAATACACATGCAATGAAGAAATGGTCAGACGGTATGCAGCAGACTGCAAAGCGCATCATGCCCTCTTCCATACGCATATCAGTGAAACAAAAAAAGAACATGACGAATGTCTCGAGAAATACAGAAAGACGCCTGTGAGATGGTTTTATGATCTTGGAGCGTTTGAAAACCCGTCATATCTGGCACATTGTGTCTGGGTCAATGAAGATGACCTGGATATCATGAAGAATAACGGTGTTACGTGCGTGCACAACCCTTCTTCCAATATGAAGCTGGGCTCTGGATTCGCCCCGATCCCGAGAATGCTGAGGATGGGCATCAATGTAGCGCTCGGCACAGACGGTGCAGCTTCCAACAACAACCTGAACATGTTTGAAGAAATGCACCTGGCATCCGTGATCCATAACGGATTCCATCTTGATTCAACGATCATGAAAGCATCCGATGTCCTGAAGATGGCAACGATCAACGGTGCCAAAGCATTGGGACGTCCGGATACAGGTTCATTGGAAATCGGCAAAAAAGCTGACATCATCGCCCTTGATATGAGCAGGCCTCACCTGTATCCCGACCACGACACCGCAGCATTGATCGTCTATTCCGCCCAGGGATCTGATGTATGCATGACCATGGTCGACGGAAAGATCCTCTATGAAAACGGAAAATTCCTGACGATCGATGCAGAAGATGTGCGCAGGCAGGTCGAAGAATCGGTCATAAGATTATTCTGATCAGCAGGAAGCTGTCCCTCCGGACAGCTTTTCTTCTGCAAAAAACCGCGTTCTTCAGGTTCAACATGTCAAATAACGATGAACCCGCAGGAGCGGTCTGATCAAGTGATAACGATGTTTTCTTCTCTTCAAGAAGCAGGATTCATATCCGGAACTGCTGTTGGTTCTCCTTACAGATCGCGGCTTTTCACTCCGTTCTCTGTGAATTCCAGCACACGGTCACAGATCTTCAGCGCTGCCGGGCGGTGTGTCACGATAACTACGGTCCTGTCCGTCATTGCCCTGAGATTGCATAGCAGACGCTGTTCCGTCTGCGCATCCAGGGCGCTGGTAGCTTCATCCAGGAGCAGGATCTTGCTGCCGGAGAAGATTGCCCTTGCAATGGAAAGCCGCTGCATCTGCCCCTCGGAAAGACCTGTACCGCGCTCTCCCAGCAGAGTGTCTGCACCATCAGGGAGTTCAGAAACAAACTCCTCGGCACAGGCGATCTCAAGTGCCTGCTTCAGTCTCATATCATCCCTGGCTCTTTCCGGATCTGCAAAGCAGACCACATCCCGGATCGTACCGTTCATGAGTGCGTTGCCTTGAGGAACATAAGCAAACAAACGTCGGTATGCGGCAGTCAGATCATGCATTCCGCCGTTTTGATCTTTGTAATAACGCTGACCGCCATCCGGCTGATAAACGCACATCAGGAGTTTCAGAACAGTGGACTTGCCGCATCCGCTGTGCCCTGTAAATGCCGCCATTTCGCCCTTTCGGATCTCCAATGACATATGTTCCAGCACCACCGGCATTTCATCCTTACTGAGCTCTCCAGCGACTTCTGAAGCAGGATAATATGTAAAGTCCGCATCTTCCAGGCCAATGGATGCAAGCTCATTTTCATAGAAGTCCATAAGTTCATCCAGAGGTTTTGCATCTTCGATATTTTCAGCAAAGGCTTCCGCCTCCATCAGACGCTCAGCTGAAGCCAGCATCGCATAATAACGGGGAAGATATCCTGTGATATTGGCAAAAGGCGTCTGGATCTGTGCAATGAGCTGAGTGATCGCAGTCAGTGTTCCGAAACTGATGGTGCCCATCAGAATTCCGTAACCGCACCAGCCCACGCCCAGCAGATACATCCCGCTCATCGCAGCGCCAAAGCCGATATTTGCAAGATTGGAGAATCGATTGCGCTTCATCCGGGCTGTCTGATGCTCACCCATTTTTTGTTCTGTCTCATGCAGTGTCTGTTTCTCAGCGGCAAAGGAATGGATCATCAGAAGATTCCCGATCCGTTCCTGCAAAAACACCCGCAGACGTCCGTCCGATTCCTGGATCCGCTTATGAAGCATTTTGAGCCTCCTGCGGAAAAGCCAGGTAAACAGCACCAGCACAATGCCCCCGGGAATCAGGATCGCCGCAAAAACCGGTTCCAGCACTATGATCATGACAAGCGCACTGATGAGCTTTACTACCATACCGGCAAGTCCCGGCAGAATGTCAACATAGGCATCTGCAACGACCTTGGCATCACTCGTCAGACGGTTGAGCCATTCCCCGGAATGAACAGCACTGACCCGCAGGAAATCGCGGTGCAGCAGTGTATCCATCAGACGTCCCTTGAAGATGTTTTCAAATGTTGACTTGGAAAGCTCTGTCAGCCAGCGGATCACTGCCCGCAGTGCAAGCTGAACGAGTACAAGACATATCAGAAGCGTCAGGAAACGCTTGAAAAGAGCGCTGTCGTGTCCTGCTGCAGCGTCAACGATCTCACGCAGCAGCAATGCATACAGCACCCCGGAAAACCCGTGCAGCGCCTGTACAAGGGTCAGTGCAAGGATATTCAGTTTTTTCTTTCCCGGCACATCCCAGAGCCAGCGAAGCGCAGTGTTCTTCATTTCTTCCTCATTCGTTTCAAAAAGTGGATCCCTCTCAGCAGAAAAGCCCGCACAGGAAACAGATCGCACCAAAGATGGACGTAAAGCCGATAGCGCCAATCAGTGACGGACAGTTCCTTTCCATCGCGCACGACACCCGTCAGCACCCCAATCACATGCCGGTCTGCAATGCCGGTTTCCCGCTGCCAGCGGTTGTCCCCGCAGATCACATAATCATGTTCACGTACCTTCAGTATACGGTGCAGTACATACTGCCCGTTGTCCCGACGGTAAAGAGGCACATCATACTTTTTGAGCCTGCCGGCAGGACGCTCGATGATCATGAGATCACGGCCCTGACGAATCAGCGGCCACATGCTGTCACCGACATTCGTGTAGATCAGTCGTCCCTCTTTTGCGAGAATTTCCTCAAAGGAACTGTTACTCATCCAGTGCACCGATCCTGCGCAGTTCACTCAGTGCTTTTGCTACATCAGCTTCGATTGCCCCATCCGGTGCCTCAAAGCGGGATTTCAGTGCCTCAACGATCTTCTGCTCAGTAGTTTCTTCCTTCAGCAGTTCCAGTATAGCACCCAGGGTCTGATTGCCTTTTACCATACCAGAAAAGCCTGCACTGCCAGTGGGAACGAGTATGCTCTCGTCTCCGAAATTATGCAGCAGAAATTCTTTGTTCAGTTTCATTTGTAATTCATTCCTTTCCGCGTTCCCTATCGGGAAGCTGCAGCACGCAAGAACTGCCGGGTGAGATCATCCTTTCATCGCATGATAAGCGATTCGTGCGGCCTCAATATCTGTATTGCATCCCAATCGCCAGAGACTGACGGAAGACGCCAGTCTGTCGATCAGAGTCAGTGTCTGATTCATTGCCATGCTGTCCATCGGGCGATATACCTGCTGCAGCAGCATGGGATATGCCTCCCTAATCGTTATCTGCCGAATGGTATTGTTTTGTGCCCGCTCTAAAATACAGAGTGCTTTCAGTGGAACAGCGATATTCGTACTCAGTCTGTGCTTGCCATCCCAGGGCGTACCGTAAATCACCGGACCGTTTTCGGAAATACGGATCAGCGGTTTGTCATCATTGACCATAACAGCCCGCTCTCCAAGTTCTTGACGCCAAAGCCTGGTATGCGTGCTCTTGCCCGTTCCGCTTTTGGCAGTGAACAGATAACCTTTTCCATCTACTGCTACGCAGGACCCATGCACCAGTATGGTATCATACTCCGGCATTTTCTCTGCGATCTTTCGATAGACTGCCAGAGTCTCAAGATAACCATCCGAAAAGTGACGGATGGGAATATGCTCGATCTCATCCTCACGTATTGACTTTTCACGTTCGTATTCAATATCTTCCTGCGTTGTCTCCACCGCAAAATCCGGTACAGAATCAGGTGAGAGATAATCTATACAGAGTCTATGTACCTCGTCATGCAGCGAGGAGATAACGATATTACGTTCTGCGATTTTATATGTCTTCATCATAATTCATTCAAAAATCAAAGCGGCAAACAGCTTATATTCGTAAAGGCCGCCTGCCGTATGAACTTCAGTTTCAAGCCGCCATTACGGAATTTCCGGGAGTAATATATCACCGTTCTCATCAACGATCATATCACTATTACCCGATTCCTGATCCGGTGTCGGAGTGCTCTCAGGCTCCTTTTCAGGCTTCGGAGTACTTTCAGATTCCTGTTCCGGCGTTGTAGTTTGTTTCGGCTGCGTATTTGATGGAACCGGTGCATCAGGGATCTCAATTTCAGGCATTTGTGCATCCGTGGAAGCATCCGTTGTGTTATTGATCTTCCCTTCTTTTTCAGACTCCGAATTGTCTGAAGCAGGTTCAGAAGTACTTGAGACCTCAGCCCCTGGTTCAACGGTCTGATTCGGGGCAGCAGTATCCGAACCCTTTTCCCTTACGTACAAGGAACAGGTGGATATACAGATCACTGCAAGAATCAGACAAACGATCCATGTCAGGTTTCTTTTATTTCTCATTATTCACCCTCCAGGTTGATACTGATGGGGCAGAAACACAGTGTTCCCGCCCCAACCATGCGGATTACTCTCCTCCGCCAATTACACTTTCTACTTCCTATGTAGCATTCTTGACCTTGGTGCCAGCGATATTCTTGACAAAGACATAGCTCTCCATTGCTTTCTTAATCGCATCATAATCATATGACTTGGCATAGTAATGGGTCATCTCTGCATAGTCCTTACCTATGATCCAGTCATTCTCTTCTGACAGGAAAGGCTGTGAATAATGTCCGTAATCGCCGATTGCCTTTATCAGGTTAAGTGTAGCATTAGGGAATCCAGTATGATGATCATCAAAATAAGCAATGTACGTAGCTACGGAGTAATCGGTTGATACAGTCTTGCCGTTTCCGTAGTGGAATGTCGCCGTGATGGTATCTGCCATCTGGATCGAGTTCACGAAGCAAGTGAAGCCATAATAGCCTTTTCCCGACTGATCTCTGAAATTCGGATCAAAATCGTCACGCTCTGTGGTAGTTCCCCTGCCGGTGATTGAGAAAGTCATGTAGCTTTCGCTGTAATCAACACCTTCGATTTCAGGCAGGTTCATAAAGAAGTTTACACCAATCTGTCCTGAGAGAAGCAATGATCTTGTCTTAAACTCCGGCTTGATCTCCACTTCATCTGCGGTAATATTATCAGTCGCACTGTCTGTGGACTCTGATCTGTCGAAAATCGGTACACAGGAAACAGCATCTGTGTAGATGTAATCCGCCCCGTTCTACAGCTTGACATAGAAGCAAACCTTCATTTCGGAATCAAGATACATGTTTGCGATCTTCGCTGTTACGTAGTTGTAGTCATCACCGCTGTACAGAGAGTTGGTCGTGGTCCTGGCACTGAACTTGTACTGTGCACTTTCATAGTTCAGCAAGGATGCGTCTTTATCAAACAGATAACCGTAATCCGTAGCAGCACCGATGATTCTGGCATCCAGCACAGTCAGTACACGCGCTGACTTTCCATCATTTCCAATAGCCTGTACACCGAGGTTCTCAAAGCCTTTGTAGATGATGGATTCAGCAGCACCCTGCCTGATGACCGAATGGATCGCATCACCTTCCGCTGCAGCCTGGGTTGTCCTGATGAATGATGGAACAAGTACATCATTCTTGTAGTCGAGAAGCTGAGTGCATTCCTCATCAGCATAGTAATTTACCGGAATAACACTCCCGTCTGCCTTCGTTGTATAAGTATACCAGCACTTGATATTGCCGTCTTCCGCAATCATAGGATCCTTTGCTTCAAGAATCTTAGTATTCTCAGGCTTTGTCAGCTTGTAACGGTATTGGACAGGGCTGCTGGAGTAGTCGGAACCAGGATACTTGGCATAAGCAAACAGGTAATAATCGTTCTCAATATATTTATTCAGTTCGATCGGTTCCGTATATTTCAGAGTGTACTGATCCGGCGGATTGCTCAGATAGAACCAAGAATCACCCAGCGGATTATCAACTCCATCAATATATTCGACCACTCTGTAATAGATCTCTGCGCCTTCATCAGCCATCAAAGTGATGGTTTGTGTACCTTCATAGTCCCCGGATTCGGGTATTGCGTGCGGTGAGTTCGGCCTGTCGATCGGTGTGATCGTCTCAGT
>CAMOPG010000131.1:0-7498 GCA_946622165.1 uncultured Erysipelotrichaceae bacterium | reverse complement strand
TCTCTGACAGGTTAAAATGGAATAGGCAGGGAGGGAACTCACGATGAAATACAGTACAGTCATTGTTGCGGCAGGCAGCGGCACAAGAATGGGACTTGGATATAATAAGGTTTACCACAGGATCAACGGCAAAACGATCCTGGAGATGACGATGGAAACATTCCTCAATGATGAAGACTGCGCTCAGATCATTGTCGTAACGGATGCAGGGGATTATATGCGTGAGATCACTTCCAGATGGCCGGGCAAGATCGTTGTGGCAAAAGGCGGAAGCACCCGGCAGGAAAGTGTCTCAAACGGTCTGCATGCAGTGCTGTGTGATGTCGTCATGATCCATGACGGGGCCAGACCGTATGTTCACAAAGATTCTTTGGACGAATTGAAAAAGGCAATGGAAACAGAACAGGCAGCCTGCCTGTGTGTTCCCTGCAAGGATACGATCAAAGTGCTGAAGGACGGATATATCGTTGAGACACCGGACCGTTCTTCACTGGCAGCGGCACAGACACCGCAGGTCTTTCATACAGATGTGATCCTGGACTGCATGCACAAGGCATTCCGGGACGGGTTTACCGGGACAGATGATGCTTCATTGGCAGAGCGCTACGGTATCCCTGTCAAGGCAGTGACCGGAACATACGACAACATCAAGATCACAACAGTCGAAGATCTGAAATGATCCTGTTTTCCGCTGAAGACAGTTCTGAAGAGAACACAGAAAACAGATCAATCGCAACAAATGCCGATGTTTTATCATCGGTGCATAAAGAAACAGCATCGTGAACAGAAAGGAAAGAACATGAAAAGAGTGCATTTTTTTCTGGTCAGACACGGCCAAACTATTTACAACAGCCAGGAACGTATGCAGGGTGTCTGTGATTCACCTCTGACAGAAGAAGGCGTACAGCAGGTGCGTGAGAGTGCAGCAGCGCTGGTGCCTGTTCATTTCACCAAAGCTTTTTCTTCACCGCTCGGCAGAGCTGTCGCTACAGCAAATATCATTCTGGAAAACAGGGATGTTGATCTGCAGACGATCGATGACCTGCACGAATTTGATTTCGGAAGCTGGGAAGCACGTCCTTTTGCAGAACTGGGTGATGAATTGTTCAAACGCAGAATGAGCAGAGATTTTACAAGTCTCGGGGGAGAAGATGAGAAGACAGTCAGGGAACGGTCAAGAAGGGCGTTTGACTACATTGTTTCTCAATGCAGTGACAGGGATGAAGTGCTTGTCGTATCACACGGGCTGTTCGCAGATCTGACAATGGCTGAACTGTTCGGGATCGACACGATCGCATACAGGGATGAATGCAGAAAGAAGGGCGTCAGCGGATTCCCGAATGCCTGCATCATCGAATTTGAATATGACGGGGATTATCATCTTCTGAAATATCCTTCAGCCGGACGGGATTTCCAGGTGACTGAGTGGTAAAAAACAGAAAGAATACGTGGAACTCATTGCAGAACAACGGATATTAACAGTGAAAGCCATCTTCGGATGGTTTTTTATGTCGGATCAAAGGAGGAATGCAATGAGTATGACATACGAAGCGTTCGAGCAGACAGTGCTCGAAAACATCAGGCAGTATCTGCCGGAAGAATATGCTTCAGCAGAGGTGTCGATCATTTCAACGATGAAGCTTGGAAAAACATACCGGGCAATCAGCGTGATGCCGGAGGATCAGGAGATCGGCGGGATCTCCGTCAGCCTGCCGGACCTGTATGAACGGTATCAGATGGAAGGTGATCTGGAAAAGGTCATTTCCGGAGTGTTCAATGATCTGCTTAAAAACGGTGTACGCCGGATCCATCCATTCCTGTCAGCATATGAAAATGTCCGTGACAGACTGTTTATCCGTCTCAGCAATGAAGAAAGAAACCGGGAACTGCTGAAGGAAGTACCCCATACAATGTTCCGGGATCTTGCCATCACGTATCACATTCTGATCAGCAGGGATTCTGATGGCATTTCTTCCACCATGATCACAAACGCATTGCTGGAACGGTATGGCGTCGCAAAAAAACAGCTTCATGAGGATGCCCTCAGAAGCAGTGCAGAACTGTTTCCGCCCCTGTATGAAAACAGCATGGAATTCATTGCGGCGTATATGCGCGGAAGGATCTTTCCCAAAGAAGACCGCCGTGCATCCAATAAGGAATTGAATGTGCTGACCAATGAAGCTGCGATCAACGGGGCGGCTGTGATCGTATATCCCGGAGTCGCAGAAGAGATCGCGGAACAGCTGGGCAGCAGCTACTGCATCATACCGTCATCGATCCATGAACTGTTTATCATGACGTATCTGTCCTTTGAGGACCTTCTGGACTTCCATAATCTTGTCAGGCATGTCAACCAGCATTACGTAGAGGAAGAAGAATTCCTGTCAGACAACCTGTATGTGTATCATCGTGAAAGCGGGAAACTGTATACGGTTCATTTTGATGACAATGAGGGCTGCATCATATGCAGGGCATAAATGAAGGCGGCAGAGAACTTGATGCTTTCTTCCCTAAGGTCTACCGTGAGGAGAATTTTGCATATGAACTGCTGAATGCCAGACTGTTCCGGAATCTGACACAAAAAGAACTGTCCCGCAGGACAGGTATTTCACCGGAAGAGATCAGCAGGATCGAAGGCGGCAGGCGCAACCCGACCGTAAAAATGCTGCAGCGCCTGGCAGACGGGCTGAACATGGAACTGCGGATCCTACTGGTCCCGGATCCTGCGGATGATGTTCAGACAAAGAAAACTGACAAGAGAAAAGACTGACAGGTAAACGAAGATCTCTGTGATCCTGCCGAAGCTGTCTGCTATGGCTTTGAAAACAGGCTGCGCGGCAGGAACAAACGGAGAGATATAAAACATATCCGGTACGCCGTAACCGGTATGACTGTAAAAACCGATGGTGTTGATGATCTCTGCGATAACGGCCAGAATGATCAGCAGTCTGCATGCCGGAAGGAACCGCTTCCCGTACAGTCTGTTCCGGATGATGAGGAACGAACACCACAGCATCCACCCGTGATAAAGGAAGGAATGGGCCATCAGGAACACCTGTTCCTGCAGCATGTTTTCCGGATACAGAAGTGCGCACAGTGCAGCGATCAGACTGCAGGATGCGCAGAACGTACATACTGTTTCCCGGTGTTCAGCAGACAGATGCGTCACGCAGCACAGCAGATACATCGGCATGGAACAAAGCTGGAAGGGAAAATACCACCATTGGAACGCATGATGCACGCTGAAAAGAAATACCTGTTTGACTGCTTCCGTGCACAGCGCAATGCGTGCGGAGGTCTCCAAAGCCTTCAATGGATCATTCAGCCTGATGGCAGACAGCATGTATGCCGCAGTCAGAGTGAGCAGGGAAAGTACAATATGAAAAGCCGAGAACAGTCCCGGAGTATGATTCAGCAGGAAAACACTGCTTATTTCCATTGCACCAGATCTTCCAGGGCACGCTTCGGTACATAATAGTTGACTTCGTCGTCAACATAGTACTTCACTCCATGCGCTTCATCCATTTCAACAATCGTGCTGGTATGTGCAGGATAGCCCATGGCGATCACCATACGTGCTGTGCATTCTTCCGGTACCTGCAGAAGTTCATTGACCTTAGCGGCATCGAAGTTGAGCATCATGCATGAACCGATGCCTTGTTCCCATGCGGAAGAGGTGATGACTTCCGCAGCAATGCCGGCATCAATGTCCCCCAGCGGATATTTGTCTTTCGGTCTGATGATCACAACATAAGCCATGGCCTCTTCTCCGGGCTTGGGCTGTCCGATCTCTTTGGGCAGATAAGCAGCGTAGTGTACCTGCTGTGCCATCTTGTCTCTAAGCTCAGGCTCTGTTACAACAGCGAATCTCAGCTTCTGCATATTGCCGGCACAATGTGCAAGGCGCACATTTTCCATGACAGCCAGCAGTGTATCGTGGCTGATCTCTTTCGGCAGAAATCTGCGGTAGGTTCTTTCACCTGTATATAAATCATGAAGTGTCATATGGATGCCTCCTGTGTATGAACACATTATACTTCCGGGTTCATGCATGTGTTAAACTGAATTCACATTGGAGGACGGGATGAAACTGAATTGGGATTATGAGGAGAATCTGCTGAGGATCAGCGGTTCATTGTTCAGATATTACGGGATCAACAGGGGACATGGAAGTGATCCTCAACTGGATCATTATCTGGAAAAAAGAAAGCCGCGCTGTGTGATCGCGCTGCTGATCGATGCGATGGGAATCAGTATTCTCAAGCAGCATCTTCCCGCTGATTCGTTTTTCCGGAAGCATTTTCTGAAGCAGGTGTCTACGGTATATCCGCCGACAACAACAGCTGCCACAACATCATTTCTGAGCGGACACAGTCCGGCAGAAAACGGCTGGCTCGGATGGAACCAGTACTTCAAAGAACAGGATGACAATATCATTCTCTTTCTGAACAGAAGCCAGTACCGGCTGAAGAAGTATCCGCCGGACTGGAGCACGGAAGCACTTCCGGCTGAAAAGATCTACGACATGCTGAATGAGCGGGGGATCCCCGCAGACTCGGTATGGCCGGGCTGGGCGCCGCATCACCCGTGCCGTACGTTCACGGAACTGCTGGATACCGCCGGCAGGCTTTCTCAAAGCAGCCGATTCATTTACGCGTACTGGGATCAGTTTGATGATTTCCTGCACGAACACGGTACAGACGGACCGGAAGTCAGGGAACAGCTGGAAAAGCTGGACAATGCCGTGCAGGCATTTGCCGGCACACTGCCTGAGGATACGGTACTGCTGTGCATTGCCGATCACAGTCAGATCAATGTCGAGCATTATGATCTCTCAGCTGATGAAGAACTGTGTGCATGTTTTGCACATGATCCGGCGCTTGAGCAGCGTACAGCAGCGTTCTATATCAAGCCTGGCATGGAGACTGCATTTGAAGCATTGTTCAGGAAACGCTTCCCGGATCAGTTCCTGCTGCTGAGTCATGCGGAAACGGTACAGTCCGGTATCTTCGGACCGGGCATTCCATCAGAACGCTTCGAAGAATTCATCGGGGATTACACAGCATTTGCCCTGACACCGCTTCAGCTTGACTATCGGCGCGGTTATGACATGAAAGGGAATCATGCAGGGATGGTCGAAGCGGAACGGTATATTCCGGTCATCGTATATCCTTGTTTCTGAAAGCAGTATGCCGGATCCGCTCATTGCGATCCGGTTTTCAGGTGTTTCACGAGCCATGAAGCAGATTGCGTGGTATCATCAGAAACATGAAGCTTCTCAAAGACAGGACATTTCTGAATTCACTGAGAGCGGTGATGCTGCCGATCACACTGCAGTACATCCTGAATTATGCTGTCAGCATTACCGACAGTATTATGGTCGGGAGTCTGGGCGACCTGGCAGTGACAGCCGTTACGCAGGCAACGCAGCCGTATACACTGTTCTATACGTTTCTGTACGGACTTGGTGCAGGCGGTACCGTATTGATCTCACAATACTGGGGAAAACAGGATATTCCGGCAATACGCAATCTGATGGGACTTCTGTTCAGGATCGTCATTGCCGCATGCATTGTATGGTGCGGTGCGTGCTTCCTGTTTCCTGCACAGATCCTCGGCTTTTTTACAAACTCTGAGGCTGTTGTAGAGACGGGGCTGCAGTATTTCCGCATTGCGGTCATGGCTTATCCGCTGACTGCGATGACTGTCTGTTATTTCAACGGGCTGAAGGGGACTGAGAATGTCAGGTATGCAACATCGGTTTATGCAGTCTCTTCCGTGATCAATGTCGCCGCAAATGCCATTCTGATCTACGGTCTGTTCGGATTGCCGGCCATGGGTGTGCGCGGTGCAGCGTTAGGTACATTGATCGCCAGAATATATGAATTTTCGAGCATGCTGTTTTATGCGGCATACAGGGAAGACAGGATCTGTTTCCGGCTGCAGGATATCCTGCATATAGACACTTCGGTTCTGCCTGTATATATCCGCACCAGCATACCGGTCCTGGGCAATGATCTGCTGTGGGGACTGGGAGGCACGCTGCAGATAGCGATCTTCGGCAATCTTGGAGAGACGATGGCCACAGCCACAAGTGTGGCGGCCATGATGAACCAGCTGGCTATGGTGCTGGTATACGGAGCCGCAAATGCGGCCGCAGTCCTGGTCGGCAAACAGACCGGTACAGGTGATGAAGAGAAAGCGTGGGAGATGGGAAAAGCATTCCTGATCCTTGGCGTGATCATCGGTACTTTGACCTGCATGATCGTAATGCTCGCAAGAAAGCCGTTCCTGATGCTGTATCCGAATATTACGGAAAGCAGCCGCATGCTTGCGTCACAGATCATTCTTGTGATCGCGCTGATCATGATCCCAAGGACGCTGGAAAACATATCCATCATCGGCGTGCTGAGAGGCTCGGGGGATACGCGTACGGCATTCCTGATCGACCTTGGCTGTCAATGGCTGATCGGCCTTCCTCTGGGTTATCTTTCGGCCTTTGTCTGGAAATGGCCGGTCCTGGCAGTGTATGCAGTGATGTGCACGGACAGCTGTGTCAAGGACATTCTCTGCGTGCGGCGGATCCTGAGAGGAAAGTATATTCACAATCTGACGGAACAGTCTTCATGAACTGCTCCGTTTTCTTTAGTGCTCGCTGTGTGATTCTTAGGAATGTCTTTCAAAAAGAAGCATCCGGCATGTTATGATGAAAAGAGAAAAAGGAGACAGATCATATGTATAAAATGGTTGTTGCGGATCTCGATGAGACCCTTATCAGCATGGACAGAACGATCTCGCAGAGAAATATCGATGCGATCAAAAAAGCCGCCGAGATGGGCGTCAAATTTGTCCCTGCCACAGGCAGAGGCTATAACTCTGTTCACGATACACTGAAACAGCTTGGCCTTTATCAGAAAGAAGGCCAGTATACGATCTCGTACAACGGCGGAGCGATCACCGAAAACAAAGATGAGAAGCTGCTGTATTTCCAGGGGATCACATTTGAAGAAGCGGAAGCACTTTATAAATACGGTCTTCGTTATGATGATCTGTGTCTCCATGTTTACACGCCTGACCGTGTCTGGGTAAAGAATTTCTTCCCGGAGGAAGTGGAATATCTTGCCTGCCGTCAGCCGTGCACCGAGATCTTCGATGACAATATCGATTTCCTGAAGGGTAAGGATATCGTCAAAGCGATCTATATGAATACGGATTTTGAATATCTGAAGCGTATCCAGGCTGAGATCACAGACCTGACAAAGGATATGGATGTTTCATTCTCCAGCAACCGCTATATGGAATTCAACCGGAAGGGTGTGTCCAAAGGAGCGGGCCTGCAGAGACTCTGTGATATCACAGGCATTGATATCAGCGAGACGATCGCTGTGGGCGACAACTACAATGACCTGTCCATGATCAAAGCGGCTGGTCTGGGAGTCGGAGTTGCCAATACAGTCGAGGCGATGAAGAAGGAATGTGACTTCATTACAGAAGCGGA
>CAMOPG010000130.1:0-7707 GCA_946622165.1 uncultured Erysipelotrichaceae bacterium | reverse complement strand
GACCTGCTGCGCCAGGGCGTGACATATGCGCTGGATCTTGGCACACTGGGTACTGATAACTATGAGGACTACCGCAAAACGATCCTCTGGCGCACAGACCTTCATTTCAGAAACTTCCTGAACATTTCCAAATACGGCGCCGGTGTCAGACCGATGGACTTCACATGTCCGGAAGATATCGACCATGACGCTGTCATTGCAATGGCAAACAAGTACCGCTATGAACTGATGGGCCTGAAGGCACGCATCGACGACAAGTTCTGCTATGATCCGGTCTATGTCATGGAACAGCTGAGAGCACTGGCAGATGAGCTGAACATGCGCATTGCCGTACACGCACCCAGAAGCCGCATCGGGATCGAGAAGCTTCTGACATACCTGAAGAAGGGTGATGTGCTCTGCCATACACTGGCAGGCAACAGCGATGTCATGCGCGTCATCAATGAAGACGGCACCGTCAAGCAATGCGTGCTTGAAGCAAGAGAGCGCGGCGTCATCTTCGATCTGTCACATGGCTCAAATGCTTACAGCTATGACACAGCTGAGGCAGCCTGGAAAGCAGGATTCTTCGTTGACACGGTCTCCAGCGACCTGCACGGCAGAAACCTGAACGGTCCTGTATTCAACCTCGGCGTCGTCATGACAAAGGTACGCGGACTGACAGGCAAGCCCTGGTGGTGGATCCTCAACAAGACAGTTGCCGAACCGGTACGTCTTCTGAACATTACAGACAAACAGACAGAGATCACAGTCGGAAAACCTGCTGACCTGACGGTATTCAGAATTGAAACAGGGGAATTCACATATCTGGATTCCAAGAAGGAAAGCAGAACATTCTCTGAAAAAGCAACAGCAGTGTATACATGCACAGGCGCAAAAGTATATACCTGCAGATAATTGAAACAATGACGCAGACCGGGCACAGCTCGGTCTGTTTTTCTGCCTTACAGGCAGAAAACTCCTTTTGCCTTTTGCTGAGATTCCGTATACTGGATAGAGGAGGTACTGTGCTGTATGAAGCTGGTAACATTTCTGAGAGAAGGCAATAAGATGCCGGAAGTCGGCGTCCTGAAAGAAACAGGTGTCGTGCCTGTAGAAGACTGCGGGCTCGTGTTTATCGACATGCTCGATCTGATCCGCAACATCAATGAACATGAAGAGGATTATCTGGACAGGATCGCGCATGAGAGAAGGATGGCTCTTTCAATGCATGAAGTCACGCTGCTGGCTCCGATCGTGCGTCCGGAGCAGGATGTGATCTGTCTTGGCCTGAACTATGCTGAACATGTTGAGGAAGCGAAGCAGTACTCCGATGACGCGTTCGGCATTGATAAGCCGAAGGCTGTCTATTTTTCAAAACGCTGTGCCCGTTCGCCGGGTACCGGCGAAGCTGTCAGCGCTTATGAAAAGCTGACACAGAAGCTTGACTATGAAGCAGAACTGGCAGTCATCATCGGCAAAGAGGCGTATCAGGTGGCTCCGGAAGATACAGAGCAGTATGTATTCGGCTATACCATTCTGAATGACCTGACAGCCAGGGATGTACAGACAGCTCACAGTCAGTGGTACTTCGGCAAGAGCCTGGACGGCTTCTGCCCGATGGGTCCGTGCATCGTTACAAGAGACGAGTTTGAATACCCGCCGAAGCTGCAGATCTCTGCATCAGTCAACGGGGAACTGCGTCAGAGCAGTACGACGGATCTGCTGATCCATACCATTCCCGAGATCATTTCAGAGCTCTCACAGGGCATCAGACTGATGCCGGGAACGATCATCGCTACAGGTACGCCCAAGGGAACAGGCATGGGCATGACGCCGCCGGCCTTCCTGAAGAAGGGCGATACCGTTGTCTGCTCCATTGAAGGCATCGGCGATCTGGAGACGCCGATCGTATGATCAGAGCGGTATTCTTCGATATTGACGGAACATTGCTGTCGCACAGTACAAACAGCGTCCCTGAAAAGACGATGCGTGCACTGCACGCACTGCGTGAACAGGGGATCAAGGTGATCATCTGTACGGGCAGACACGCAATGGAAATGGAAGAGCTCGGCATGTTCATTCTGCCGGCAGACGGCTATATCCTGCTGAACGGACTGATGGTCATGAATGAGAAACATGAGATCATTGCGTCCACGCCCTTTACGGGAGAGACCAAGGAAACACTGGTCAGGATGTTCAATGAGAAAAAGATACCGATCGTGATCATGGAAGAAAAGGATATCTATATCTCATTCGTCAACGACTATGTCAGGGCAGCACAGGCTGCCGTGCATACGTCCGTTCCGCCGGTCGGTGAATATACCGGCAATGACATATACATGTGCATGGGTTATTTCAATGAGTATCCGGATACGGTCATTCCGGGCGTACAGCGTGCCAGCTGGTATGACGGGGCAGATGACCTGATCCCGGAACATATATCCAAGGCTGTCGGCATGAAGGAATGGCTGTCGTACTACGGGATTGACGTTTCTGAAACGATGGCGTTCGGAGACGGAGACAATGACGCCGAGATGATCGCATATGCCGGCACCGGCATTGCCATGGGAAATGCAACAGAACGCGTCAAGGCATGCGCGGACTATATTACTGCGGATATCGATGAAGACGGCGTTTATCAGGCACTGGTCCATTTCGGACTGCTGTCTGAGTAAGTAAGGGTGAAACAGATGATCAAAAGGGTAAGCGCAGTAGCTGCGGATATAGACGGCACGCTTGTGACAAAGGGATCGGACATGATGCCGATCACAAGAGATGCCCTGATCAGACTCCATGAGAAGGGTGTGCTGATCGGCATTGCGACAGGCAGAAGCATATCTTCCGGTATGCTGAGACGGCATGAGGACTGGGGCCTGCCGTTCCAGTTTGATTTCTTCATCGGCATCAACGGGGGACAGCTGCTGGACGCAAGCTGTGACAAGGTACAGAACTTCTATCTGCTGTCAGAGGATACTCTGAAGGAGATCCTGGAAATGATGGCTCCATTGGATCTTCCTGCCCAGATGTATGAAGGGGATGACATGGTCGCCACAAAGATCGATGAAATGATCCTGGCATCCATGCGGCGCAATCATACGGAAATGATCGATGCACACGGTGATTTCTCCCGCCTTTATCAGCATCCCAACAACAACCTGATCTTCCGTTTTGACATGTCACGGAAAGAAGAGGTGCTGGCACATATCGCTGCCCATCCTTCCGACAAATATGTATCGGTGCTGACAAGCCCGGGCATCGTGGAGTTCATGGATCCCCGTGTGACCAAGGCAACGGGACTGACCATGTTCTCGAAGAACATGAACATCCCGATGGAGGAGATCATGGCGTTTGGCGACATGGACAATGATGTCGAAATGCTGAGGGCTGCCGGCTGGGGCGTCTGCCTGCAGAACGGATGCGACGAAGCCAAGGCAGTGGCAGATGCAATCACAGAATATCCGTGCACGGAAGACGGCATGGGCAGATATATCGAGCAGTACGTTCTTTAAGTTTTCAGGTATCAAACAACACTTCGATCAATGTTTGCTGTATGATGGAGACAGATACAGGAGTGGAACATGGATAAAGTATCATTTGATTTTGAGACGGAAGAGTTCGTCATGGACACTGATGCGGGCGAGATCCGTGAACAGATCCCCGGCCTGAAGATGAGGAAAGGGGAGATCCTTTCTGCTGCAGGCATCATCCAGATCGATCTGACGGATATCCGCGGACTTCTGGAAGATCTTCTGAGCGGAGAGATCGATCAGGAGGAGTTCCTTGCAAAGACAGAGGAAATGATCTCCGACAGCATCAAATCAGAATTCCACAATTCATTGAATTGATATACTTTTTATACATTCAGTGATAATATAAAAAAAGATGAGTAAAAAAGGGGACTAATTCAATGAGCAGATACAGCGATTATTTTTCGTTCGAGTCGATCAGAGACCGTGAAGGTGAAGTGATCTGTTACCATGTAACACTGATCGGAACGATCGAAACAGACGGCACTGCGACGATGCGCACTGATATGGGGGCGAATCAGGACCAGAAAATGGCGTTCGGAAGAGTGACCATTCATGGCCTGGATAAAAAGATCCGCGTGCTTCTGAACGAAACAGGCAGCAGGATATACAGTCATACGACTGATATTGACGGTATATCAACTGATGTGATCAGCTATACTGCCAAGGACTGGCGCGCTGATGAAGCATATGATTTTGAAGTCGGCGACAGGGTGCTGCTGGAAGGCAGAGCATATATCCGCACTGCGTCAAACAGGAACCCCGACAGGCTTCCGGAATTAAGCCTCACTGTGACCGGTCTGTTCCGTCTGTCAAGGGCGAGAAAGAAGCGCTTTGTCAGTATGAACGAAGGACTGATCCCGCAGGAATAACAAACTGACCGATTGTCAGAAAGTTTTGTGAAATGATGCAGAAGCCCTTGAAATCTGCAAGGGTACATGCTATTAAATAAGCAGTAATTCATAATTACGACCCAATAGATAAAATGACGGAGGACGCTCCGCCATTTTTCGTATCAGAATGCGATGATCCGCTTCCAGAATTCCAGCAATAATTCACGTGTCTGTTCAGGATCGTGACGTAAAGCATCCTTCTCCACGCTGCCATGCAGCACTGCTTCAGAGCCTTTGATCAGGATCCTTGCCAGTGCTTCATCGTCCGCACTGAGACAGCTTCTGACTGTTCCGTCTTTCTGCAGACGGTGCAGGGCGTGTGCAAGCGGCTCTACGAGTGCTTCCAGTGTCTTCTCATGCAGTGCAAGCTGTACGGTCCAGTGCAGATTGTCCGCCTGCAGCGTGCTGTAATAACGGTCTGCTGTTTCCTGCAGTTCATGGAAGAGACCTTCGATGATCTGCGTGATGTCAAGACTGTCATCATGCAGGATGGAAGTGACCCGTTCTGTATAGCCGGCAAGGAAGCGTTCTGCCACAGCTTCAAACAATGCTTCCTTGGAAGGGAAGAAATGGTAGAAGCTGCCTGTAACGACATGTGCTTCCTCCAGGATCATCTTGACAGATGTTTTCTCATAACCGTTTTCCAGAAATACCTTTTCTGCCGCGGTGATGATGTTTTCTCTTGTGATCATTCCTTTTTTTGCCATACTTCAATATCCTTTGTCAGATCCCCGGCTGTGATATACGGATTCCTGTACAGCTTTCGTTTTGCAGGAAGTCCCATGATCCTGACGACCGGTGTTCTGGAACCGGATGCGTTCAGCAGTATCTGATCCTCTTTTCTGATATCGTAACCGATCGCACGTTTGGGACAGCAGACGATACATGCCATACAGTTGGCACAGTGGTGCTGAAATACCGGTCTGCCGTCACTCAGAATAATATTACTGCAGGGACATACTCTTGTGCACAGTCCGCATGAAATACAGTCTTCACTGACCGTAAAGGGCATGTCTGCATATTTCTGCAGCTCCAGATACGGTCCCATGACACGCTGCCTTCTCCATTTGATGAACTTTGACGCACGGGGATAGGGCTGTTCTTTCTTCATGGCAATATCTGCTGCGATCTTCTGCAGCTTCTTCTCTGCCTGCGGGACCATGAGCTTTGCAGGAGGGAATGGAGGATAGACAATGGCGTAATTTGCGACATTGTGAACAAGATCGCCATAGTTGATGCGGATGCCTTTGCCTGTCAGGATCTCCGCAAGCTTCTCACAGGCAATGCCGCAGATAATGCTCGGCATGGCCACGACAAACACATACGCTTTCGGATTGATCTCGAGCTTCCTGACAAACGCTGCAGCAGGAGCAGGCATGGTCCAGTGGTAAACAGGATAAATAAACCCAACAATGTCACAATCTGAAGCAGGGTAATCCGCAGGATCATTGCGCATGGAAATGATCTCTGCATCGCCAAGCTTTTCGGCAATGATACGCGCAGCGCGCATGCTGTTGCCGGTACCGGTAAAGTAATAGATCCTTGTTTTCATAATTGTTCTCCAAAATTAGAATATCGTTCTAATTTCAGAATAGCAGATGTATATGAAGAGTCAAGGCATTTACTGTTATCAGGAGACGGACTGCAGGAATCAATCATCACAATATTTATATACGTATTTCTCAGACGATTCCCTTCGGGTTGAATAAAAACATTCCATCCTCATCTGCACTGCATTGGTAAACAGTATGAAAAAGGATATAATGAATTCGCTCTAAAAATGGAACACCCGGGATTGAACTGAGGTCTTGTCTGGCAGTCTGTTCATTCTTGGAAGACCCGTATCAATAGAAAGTGAGAAATGGAATTATGGGAAGAACAGAAACTTATGACCAGATGGGATTCCGTCTGACCTATCCTGATATTTTTGATCATACAATAGGAACTCTTATGCCGATGCCGGTCGGCAATGTCAATGGTCTTTATCTGTTTTTGATGAACTATATGGCATTGACCAAGGAAGAGCTGGCAGAGATCAGCAGTCATTCTGCCGGGGGACAGATGAGTGAAGAGGATACTTTGAAAGCCACGAATGCCATGGGAGTCATGCTGACGGTAGCAGGTATTGAAGGAGGTCAAGGTCCTGAAGAGATCATCAAAAGACTGAGCGCGGAAGGCAGTATGACTGCGGATGACTTCATCGAACTCGGCAGATGCGATGATCTGACCTATTATGCGATCGAAGATCCCAAGGTGGAAGCTTCCTTCATGAACAGCATGGGTCCTGCTTTCCAGGAAGAATTCCCTGTGCTTAAGAACGCGCTGATCAAGGCTTTGAAAAATGCCGAATACTACAAACCGAGAGTACCGGGAGCTGATCTGGTCGGCAGAAAGCTCAGCTTTGAAACAAAGGATACAGACGGCAATACAGTGAAGAGCGAAGAGCTCTTTGCGGCACACGCGGTCACCATGATCAACCTCTGGGCTACCTGGTGCGGTCCGTGCAGGAACGAACTGGAGGAACTGGGCAATATTCACCGCCGTCTGGCAGACAGGGATGCTGCGATCGTCGGCATCTGTTCAGATGCAGATGAGAAAGCAGATGCATGCAGAGAGCTGATGGCAAAAAACAATCTGACATACGTCAATCTGCTTCCGTTTGCACAGCTGGAAGAACAGCTGCCGACAGAAGGATATCCGACATCATTCTTTGTCAGCCGTGAAGGCGTGATCATGACATATCCTGTGATCGGTGCGCCGGCTGATCTCTCCTTATACGAAGACACGATCAATGAGATGCTTGCAAAAACAGGGAATGTTCCTGCTGCTCAGGAGGGAACAACTGAACATAAAAAGGATGTGTGCCGTATCATTGTCAAAGATGAAGCAGGCATGCCTGTGAAAGGTGTTTCCGTCCAGTTCTGCTCCGATACCACATGCATGATGGGTAAGACAGATGCAGAAGGCACAGCTTCATTCACTGCAGGAAACGGACATTATACCGTTCATGTTCAGAAAGTACCTGCAGGCTATGAGGCATGCACAGAGGAATTTGCTGTTCCGGAAGATCTCAGTGATGTGGTGATCACTTTGAAAAAAGCGCAATGATATAAACAGCATACTTATAAAGCTCGGTGTATTCCGGGCTTTTCTCTTTCTGAACGCTTATATATGCTTACTGGATCGAATGCATACCCCTTTGAGCAGTTTCATAATGATTTTTTGAATGTTGATAGTAATGTATAAATATATGAACCATGTACTCTGACAAAGCATATTTTGTCAGAACAAAAAAACAATTTCAG
>CAMOPG010000129.1:0-7707 GCA_946622165.1 uncultured Erysipelotrichaceae bacterium | reverse complement strand
GCTTGATGCCGTTTGATTCAAGTACCCAGACGGTATCGCAGTAAAGCTCCATATCATTGTTGTGCGGATACAGTCCTGTGAACAGGAAATACAGTTCCCAGGCGTCTCCGTTTCTGTGCATGAACGGTACCTTGATCCTCAGACCGCCGTATTCGAATCGCGCTTTCATCAGCCAGTCATGGTCTTTCAGTGCCTCCATGGCAAGTGAAGGATCATCCCCGAGCGCTCCGACAAACGGCTTTTCTACCCCGAGCTTTCTGGCAGCCAGATCAGATACTGCCTCATCCATTCTGACATAGGAATAGAACGGCAGTTTTTCATCCTGCTGGGACTGCAGAAAGAGGCGCGGGCATCTGTTGTACTTTTTCAGATCGGATATATGGTATACAGCAGTCATTCTGCCTCCCTGCCGATCATATTATGACCGCTCACTTTCGTATAGCATACCTGCACAAAATCACCCGGCTGCAGGCTGCGGCTGCTGCGGAAACGGACCATGCCGTCCACGCCGTCCGGTGCGTACATCGCGCTTCTGCCTGTATACATGCCTGTCAGGCCTTCATATCCTTCCACCAGGACTTCATCGACCGTGCCGATCAGTTTTCTGTGATCTTCTTCAACGATCTCAGCCTGGCGCGTCATGATCTCTTTCATGCGCTGCACCTTGACTTCTTCCGGTACATCGTCTTCCATTTCATAGCTTTTGGTATCTTCTTCCCGGGAATAAGTAAAGGCACCGAGATGATCCCAGCGCACTTCCTCCAGCAGGCGCATCGTTTCCTTGTGATCTTCTTCCGTTTCACTCGGGAAGCCGGTGATCAGTGTTGTACGGAGTGCTGCATGATCAAAGGATGCCCTGATCTTTGCGGCACGTTCAACGATCGTATCATGCGATCCCCTGCGGTTCATCAGCTTCAGCATCCTGTCTGAGCCATGCTGAACGGGTATGTCAAAGTAAGGCAGGATATGCCTGCTCTCACGGATCGTATCGATCAGATCATCCGGGATCTCATCCGGATACAGATACAGGATACGGATCCAGCGGATGCCTTCGATCGCGTCCAGACGCTTCAGCAGATGGGAAAGATGCAGCTGACGGTCCCAGTCAAAACCATAGCGCGAAGAATCCTGGGCGATCACATTCAGTTCCTTCACGCCTTCCGATGCAAGGCGTTCCGCTTCTTTCACGAGTTCGTCTTCATCCATGGAACGCATGTCTCCGCGGATCAGCGGGATCGCGCAGTAACTGCAGCGGTTGTCGCATCCGTCACAGATCTTCAGATATGCCATCCAGGGTTTTCCTGACAGCACACGCTGTGATTTTCCGTATGTGTTGACGATCCGGACACCCAGTACTTCGGAAAGGATCTTTCCGAGGTTATGATATTCGTCGATCGCGATAAAGCGGTCCACTTCGGGCATCTCTGCTTCAAGCTGAGGCTTGTATCTTTGGGAGAGACATCCCATGACGATCAGTTTCCTGAGTCCGTGTTCCTTCAGGTCCGCTGTTTCCAGGATCGTATCGATCGCCTCTGTTTTTGCGCTCTCAATAAAACCGCAGGTGTTGATGATCACTGCTTCAGCTTCATCCCTGCCGGTGACGATCTCCTGTCCGCTTTCTCTCAATATTCCGAGCAGATACTCCGTATCTACAAGATTCTTGGCACAGCCAAGTGAAATTACACCAATTTTCATACCGTTTCTTCTTCCGCCGAACATTGTACCATATTCAAAGAGAAAACTCTCCGGAAGCGCAAAAAAACTGCTGCCACAGGGCAGCAGTCTTTGCCTGATCAGTCAGCCAGTGATCCGAACGGATCCCACGGTCTGAGTTCGATCGGTTTCTGTTTCAGTACCTTCTTATCCGCAGCGCTCAGATACTTTTTATTGACGACAGCTTCGAATACATACTTATCGAACCATGTGTCGGAGCAGATGTAGTATCCCTTGTTGGCTGTCTTATCTCCCCAGGAGTTCTCGATCTTCCATCTGGTCGGCTTATCATCCACCAGATTGACGCCTGTCAGGACCATTGCATGGTTCATTGCGGATTCCCTGGCGTCAAGCATATCTTCCTTCGTAAAGGACAGATCCATGTCAAATGTGCTTTCATAGTCAAACAGCTGATCGTCCCAGAGACCCTTTTCACGGTCGCCTTCCTTGCCGCAGTCGCAGCCGAACCAGACGGGTTCTCCTGCTTTCATCTGCTTCAGGATCGCTTCTTTGAAGTCTTCCATCGGGAGGTTCAGGAAGCTGATGGGATTTCCGTCTACGACATTGCCGAGGTATTTGACCGTATACATCTTATGGAACGGCTTATCCTTTGTCGGGCCGTTGATAATGCCGACATAATCATCCAGATCTACATTCAGATATTTTTCATAGAATTCCTGCGGCGTTACATCACGGAATGCATGATATTCGCCTTTCTTATCATAGAATTCAAATGTGAATTTCTGCGGCGGTACGCCGAAGCAGCTGCAGATCAGGCTGTATACTTCTTTCAGTGCCTTGTCCTTTTCCTTGCGGATCGCAGTCAGCTTCGCGCCTTCTGCGTGCATGCGCTTGGCATCAGCGGCGAATTTTCTCAGTCTCTTGTTCAGAAGACCGTTCATAGCTCTTGTATGAGAGGACTGATATGTTTCAGGCATTGCTGTTTTCGGGCAGATGCCGTATTTCTTGACAAGGGAAACAAACATATCCCACTGTCCGCCATCGCCGACAGCTGTCTGCATCAGATAGCGGACTGTTTCATCTTCAAACGGTGTTTCCAGTTCTGCAAGCGCAGCTTCCAGGAAGAAATTAGCCTTTTCCAGTTTGTCATAGAAAGCCATATAATTCTGAGACAGCTCAAACTGTCCGTCGATCTTGTACTTCTTCACAATGATCTCACGCAGTACGTTCAGTGAAGCAAACAGCCAGCATCTGCCTGAAGCCATCTGATTGGTGACCGGCAGCGTTTTGATATTGATGGAGAAATAGTCCGGATTTGCGGCTGTGGCATCAAACACACGGGAAATGCCGCCTAGATCGTTGACTGTCAAAGCATTTCTGACAACTCTTGCTTTCGCGTCTGCCAGATAATCAACACTCAGTTTAGCCAGTTCTTCAGAACTGATCGCTTTCATTTTTGTCATAAAAAACCTCTTTTCTGCCACCACTTTACAACTTTCATGACACACGCGCAATAAGAACGGCCGGCCGCCCTGAATGTGCACAGGTTCAGGCATGAAAAAACAGTCTTCATGTTTCAGAAGACTGTCTCACGAAATAACGGTCGAGTGCAAGATAAACAGTGAAGCATAACGCAAAGGCTGCCATGGTGTCGGTAATATAATGCATGCCTGCCATGATGCGCGATAATGCGGTGCATATGATCCACAGGATTGCAATTGCTGTCAGAATACGTTCTTTCCCCTGCAGTCGATGATCAAGTCCGGGCAGATAACGGATCCAGAGGAGCGCTGAGGCTGCTGTTGTATGTCCGCTTGGAAATGACTTGTACATGTCCTCAAACCATGCCGGACCAGCAATATGGTACCACTCGGCAAATTCATGCATGTCCTCAGAGAGCGAACAGAATCTCGGTCTTCCCCAGATCACCTTCAGCACGGTCGTCAGGGATACGCTCAATACCGCAAGCAGTGCGCCTGCCTGACAGATGCGCAGTGTGTTTTCATTCAGCGGTATTTTCTCCGCCGCTTTCCTCATCACCAGCATAACCCCGGCTCCGCAGGCTGCGCACAGTATATAAGGATCCTCAAGGAACATGCTGCAGACGTAGTACGACGCAATGAAAGATGAGACATATCCTGCAAAGAGGCAGAGATAACGGGATCGTTCTTCATATCTGCGTGCCATGACGCAGAACGAGAAGCTGCATATGACTGATGCAGGCAGAACGCCGATATGTTTTCCCCACAGGACGAAGGGCTCATATCTGACGGATGTCAGATATTGGCTGAAGCTCAGATCATATGTGCTGAGCTTCAGAAACAGGACCAGATACAGCAGATATCCGGATGCGATCAGATAATTTCTGTGTTTGACAGTCATCCTGTTCAGAACTCCAGCACTTCCAGATCATCCGGCACAAAGAGCCTGCCGCTGTAGTACTGCTTCCCTTCAGCGGTATATTTTTCTTTGCGGTTCTGCATATCATGATCTTCCGTATGATACAGCAGCAGGTTGGAAACATGCAGCGATTCAGCCGCTTCGCATGCGTCTTTGACCGTGGAATGCTGTTTCTGATACGGCTTGTAGATCTCTCTGTCGGCATAGGTGCAGAATGCTTCATGCATCAGCAGCCAGGCGTTCTGAGCATATGCATGGCAGTGTTCCTTCAGCGGTTCATCTCCGCATACCGTGATCCTGTGTTCCCCGTCCATCATGCAAAAACCGAACTGCTTTGCCTTGACGGAGCGGATATCAAAGAAGACCGTCTGCCTGCCCATCAGCTTCTCCTGCTGTCCGTCTGTCACTTCCTTCAGGAATACCTGTTTATCCAGCAGATCCGTCCGTTCCGGCAGGATCATTCTGATCATCGTGCTGAGTATTTCAATGACCTCGTCATGTCCGTATATGGTCAGATGATCATCCTTGTGCTTCTGCATATGCGCCATTCTCACCCGCAGTACCCACAGGATGCCTGAGATATGGTCCAGATGTCTGTGGGTAACGAACACTTCGTGAATATCATGGATGGAAATGCCTGCCTGCTTGAACTGCTTCAGAAGCGTGATCCCGCCTCCTCCGTCGACCAGCAGTTTTTCATCTCCGTCTTCCATGACAAAGCATGTGTTGAAGCAGTTTGTTACGACTGCGCATCCCGTTCCCAGCATGGTGATCTTCATTGCAGTTCACGCTCCAGTACACGCATTGCCTCAGATGCCGGTACATTGTATGTTCCCTGCACCATCACGCCGCGTCCGCCGCCTTTTCCGTTCAGCTTCTGGTTGAATGTCCTGCAGACATCCTTCAGATCCATGCCGCTGCTCATGATCAGATAACGGCAGCTCACTTCGTCATTGGAGGCCAGAACCGCAACGACTCCTGCTTTATGTGCTTCAATGATCATGTTGCAGAGCTGACGCATAGCGTTGCTGTCGAGGCCGTCCTCGACCATCACGACCGTGCCGTCTGATTCTTCCATTGCCTGTACTTTGTACTGCAGATAAGAAGACATGATCCCGTTCATTCTGTATTTCAGTTCACCGTTCATCTCATTCAGCCTGGTGACTGCTTTGAGTGTTTCCAGCGGTTTTGCTGAGAGCAGATGAGATATGCCGGTATTCTGGTCGGCGATCCCTTCCAGATAAGTCAGTGCTCTGTTTCCTGCCAGCATTTCGATGCGTGTTCCGTTTCCGTGCTTTGTGCATGAAAGCAGATGAATGACGCCGACTTCACCTGTGCGCTTCAGGTGTGTTCCGCAGCATGCACAGATATCCGCATCAGGGACCGTGACGATCCTGACCGTTCCTGTCAGTTCTTTCTTGGAGCGGTACTCCAGAACATCCAGTTCCTCCTGTGAAGGGAATGCGATCTGTACGGGCAGGTCACGCCAGATGATGCGGTTTGCCTGACGCTCGATATTCCGCATCATTTCAAATGTGACTTCACCGTCAAAATCAAGCTGGAGAATATCGCCCATATGAAAGCCGACATTGTCGTATCCGTAGTTGATGTGGATCAGTCCGGATACGATGTGTTCTCCTGTATGATTCTGCATGTGATCGAAGCGGCGTTCCCAGTCGATCTCGCCATGAACTGCTGTTCCGGCGGGGATCTCCTGTTCCGTGATGTGCACAACCTGTCCGCCGATCCTTCTGGTATCCAGCACCCGGATGCCATTCAGTGTTCCGTGGTCACCGGGCTGACCGCCTCCTTCGGGATAAAATGCGGTATCTTCCAGGATCACTTCCCAGCCGCGTTTTGTCTTTTCACATGAGACGCATACTGCATCAAATTCCCTGCAGTACGGATCTCTGTAAAACAATTCATTCATTTCTTCCATAGTCTATTCCTCATCCGTCAGTACGACTGTTTCATCTCTGACATTTTTTCCCTGCTGTATGCGTACTGTTCTGCATATATCTCCTGACAAACGCAGTGTTTCACCTTCATGCAGCTCGATGTTTTCCGTGATCACATACTGGGCTGCTTTATACAGCGTATTGCGGACTGTCTGCCTGTCCTTCCCGTGCAGGATCTCCATTTCCCTTCCGGCAAAGAAACGCATGCCTTCCGTCCATCCTTCATATTCCTGACCGTTTTCCCGTATTCCGACATGGATCAGATTGAAGATCGGGAAAATATTGCGGTCCTGTGCCGAGCGGGCACAGCGTTTCCAGTAATCAGGGTCAGATGTATGATCGCCCATGATCACTGCAGCCGCATTCTCCGTGCAAAGTCCTGCCGTAAACCAGGCAAAGACCCTGCCGGCATGGAACTGGTCTGCTTCCATGGCATTGACGCGTACGATCAGATGCGCCTGATGCGGGATATCCTGTTCCTTGAGCACAGGCAGATTGAGGGCAGGTGCCGGAACCAGGATGACAGCAGCCAGGCAGCCTTCCGATATGATCACTGCCCTGTTGTCAGCCGGGTATTCTTCACCGGTCACGATCGTCATATGCCATTCATTCGTGATCGTATCCAGAAACGCCTGTCTGTCCCAGTCATTCTCCTTCAGCAGGATGACTGCCTGGAATAATGCAGCAGTATTGGCTGTGCCGTCACGGCTTCCGCGCTTGCGCCAATAGCTGCGCAGCACTTCGACCATCTCGATGCAGTCACGTTCTGCAGTGTCCGGATCATATGGTCCAAGCCTGGACGATACATGTCCGCAATGCACGAGTGCATCACCTTCATATCCCCCGGCAACGCCCAGATACCAGCCGCTCTGAAACAGAGACATTTTGAAAGCAATCATATAATAATGCCTGCCGTACAGGTCGAATTCGCCTGCGATCCTGCTTCTTGCAGGTCTCTGGCGGACAGATGGAACGTGCTCCAGCCATCCTGCAAGTGCTTCTTTTGCAGCATTTCCTTGTTCTGAATTGACTGTCATGCGAACATCATACCACAGAAAAAGACAATTCCCTTCCGCAGAGAACTGTCCCGTTCTGATTTATTTGATCTTTTTCGCGTTGGGATTCATCGAGCTGTCGATGCCCATGCCTGCGATCTTCCAGACACCGCCGACATTCATCAGGGTCATCTGATAGCCGCAGTTCCATGTTCTTTCAACTGAACCGTTGGATGCATAGTAGTCAAAGACGACATTTGCGATCGCTGTTGTGTCGCTCTGCTTGACGATCTTCAGTACGTTTTCATTGGAGAACTTCGATGTTCCGTGGCTTGTGAACCAGTTGTTCTGGACGCCGGAGACACGTCTGTACCACTGTGAATCGGTTACGGAGATCGCGCCTACAGCACCGACGCCTGCTTCCTGTGCAGGGAATTTTGCGCATGTCACAGCGTACTGGATGATCGTATTTGCCAGGTCCTTGTCTGTTGTTGCATCAGTTCCGACATAGATCGTATTGCTTGTTACATCTTCCATGAGTCCGCATTCTTTGCCGCCGCTAGTGACACGGGGGATCTCGATCATGGAATTGAGCTTGTAGCGGTTGACCTTCGGTGCATTGGCAGTATTGGCAAGACCCAGGAAATTAGAAGCCGGTACATTGGCTTCGAGCAGATACT
>CAMOPG010000128.1:0-7848 GCA_946622165.1 uncultured Erysipelotrichaceae bacterium | reverse complement strand
AGTGATCGTTTGTGCACCTTCATAGTCTCCGGTTTCGGGTATTGCGTGCGGTGAGTTCGGCCTGTCGATCGGTGTGATCGTCTCAGTCAAGATTGGCATCGCACCTTTTCATAAAAGTTGCATTTGTAAAAAATTGCTGAAAAAGACTTTATGACATGAGTCATTTATTATTTTCCGTAAGGCTTCTGCAGCTGCTGGCAGTTTATTCATTTATTAATTTTGTCTTTTTATGTGCTGTATAAAAATATGATGCTTATTGCATGAGGGACATCAGTCATAAAGTATCTGTCATCATTAAAAACCGCTGCCTCCTATTACGGGAAACAGCGGTCTTCTTTGTTATTTGTCTGAAACCGTCAGCTGATAACGATGAACATATTCACATCATCTGTTATCATTGTCCGAATGATGGACAAACTGATCTGGAAAGCTTAATTACTTAGCTTTTTTTGCAGGTTTCTTGGCAGTCTTTTTAGCAGCAGCTTTTTCAGCAGCAGCTTCTCTGTCAACCTTGATCGCAGCCTGTGCAGCAGCCAGTCTGGCGATCGGTACACGGTACGGTGAGCAGCTGACATATGTCAGGCCGACTCTCTGGAAGAATTCGATGGAAGCAGGATCGCCGCCGTGCTCGCCGCAGACACCCAGGTGGATGTCAGGACGTGTTGCTTTTCCGCTTGCAGAAGCCATCTTGATCAGCTGGCCAACGCCATCCTGGTCAACATGAGCGAACGGATCGGATTCATAGATATGCTTGTCATAGTAGTCACCCAGGAACTTGCCTGCGTCATCTCTTGAGAAGCCGAATGTCATCTGTGTCAGGTCGTTTGTACCGAAGCTGAAGAATTCAGCTGTCTTAGCAAGTTCGCCTGCGAGCAGTGCAGCTCTCGGGATCTCGATCATTGTACCGATCTTGTATTCCTGTTTCTTCGCTTTCTTTTCAGCGATCACAGCATCAGCAGTCTTCTTAACGATGTTTGCTACATATTCAAGTTCCTTCGGTTCGCCTACCAGCGGGATCATGATCTCAGGAACGAGCTTCCATCTAGGATGCTTCTTGTTGATTTCGATTGCTGCGTTGATGATCGCACGTGTCTGCATTTCGCCGATTGCCGGATATGTAACGTCAAGACGGCATCCGCGGTGACCCATCATCGGGTTGAATTCATGGAGGTCAGCAGCAGCTGCAGCAACATCTTCGATCGTAATGCCGAGGTCAGCAGCAACGTCTTTTGCGTCAGCTTCTGTCTTCGGGAGGAATTCATGCAGAGGCGGATCCAGGAGACGGATCGTTACGCTTCTGCCGCCCATAGCTTCGAAGATACCTTCGAAGTCTTCCTGCTGATAAGGTTCGAGTTCAGCAAGAGCCTTTGCACGCTGTTCATCATCGCGTGCTACGCACAGCATACGGATCGCTTTGATTCTTTCAGGTGTGTTGAAGAACATATGTTCTGTACGAACCAGACCAACGCCTTCTGCACCGAATTCAACAGCTCTCTTAGCATCTGTCGGTGTATCTGCATTTGTACGGATCTTCAGAGTACGGCGAGCATCTGCCCAGTCCATGAACTTCTTGAAGTTGCCGGAGATCGTTGCAGGAACAGTCTTGATCTCGCCTTTGTAAACAAGACCTGTGGAACCATCAACGGAAATAACATCGCCTTCTTTGAATGTTTCGCCGTTGACTGTGAATGTCTTTGCAGCTTCGTTAACGGAGATATCACCGCAACCGGATACGCAGCAAGCACCCATGCCTCTTGCAACGACTGCAGCGTGGCTTGTCATACCGCCGCGGACAGTAACGATTGCTTCAGATACATGCATACCTTCGATATCTTCAGGAGATGTTTCAAGACGAACCAGAACGACTTTCTTGCCTGCTTCGCTCCATGCCTTTGCGTCTTCAGCTGTGAAGACAACAGCACCGGAACCTGCACCAGGAGAAGCAGCCAGACCCTTGGCAATGACATCACCTGCTTTTGCCTTCAGGTCAGCAGCGTCGAACATCGGATGGAGGAGGTCATCGAGCTGCTTCGGTTCAACCATCATCAGAGCCTGATCAGTTGTGACGAGGCCTTCTTTCACCATGTCAACAGCAACTTTCAGAGCAGCAGCAGCTGTTCTCTTGCCGTTTCTTGTCTGCAGCATGAAGAGTTTGCCGTGTTCGATCGTGAACTCCATATCCTGCATATCATGATAATGATGTTCCAGTCTGTCACAGATCTCAACGAACTGCTTGTATGCTTCAGGCATTGTCTTCTTCAGCTCTGAGATCGGCTGCGGTGTACGGATACCTGCAACAACGTCTTCACCCTGAGCGTTCATCAGGAATTCGCCGAACAGTTTCTTTTCGCCTGTAGCAGGGTTACGTGTGAATGCAACACCTGTACCGCAGTCTTCACCCATGTTTCCGAAGACCATGGACTGAACGTTGACTGCTGTTCCCCAGCTGTCAGGGATGTCGTTCATGCGACGGTAGAAGATCGCTCTTTCGTTATTCCAGGAACGGAATACTGCTTCGATCGCACGTTCCAGCTGGACCTTAGCATCCTGCGGGAAGTCTTCCTTCAGATTTTCTTTATAGAATTCCTTGAATCTGGCTGTCAGTTCGACCATGTCATCAGCATCGAGTTCGATGTCGAGTTTAACACCCTTAGCTGCTTTTACTTCGTCGATTACTTCTTCAAACTTTGCTTTGCTCAGTCCCATGACGACGTCGGAGAACATCTGGATGAAACGGCGGTAGCTGTCATATGCGAAACGCTTGTTCTGAGTAGCTTCAGCAACAGACAGAACTACTTCATCATTCATACCGAGGTTCAGGATCGTGTCCATCATACCGGGCATGGAAGCGCGCGCACCGGAACGAACCGATACGAGCAGAGGATTCTTCGGATCACCCAGCTTTTTGCCGGTATCCTTTTCAAGCCACGCCAGAGTCTTGCGAACCTGTCCCATGATCTCGTCGTTGATCTTCTGACCATCTTCATAGTAAGCAGTGCATCCCTCTGTTGTGATTGTGAAGCCGTTCGGAACGGGCATTCCCAGTTTGCTCATTTCAGCAAGGTTTGCGCCCTTGCCGCCGAGCAGTTCTCTCATCGTTCCGTCGCCTTCAGAGAATTTGTAGACATACTTTTTTACAGCCATTGTTTCCTCCTTTTTTTCTATGACAAGTATTTTGAAGCTGTCTTATAATCAAAGGACCATCATCCTTTTGATATAATATTACATTCCGTGCTGATTCAGGAATTCACGGATCTTTGCGTCGTATTCTTCCGACATGCAGGCTGCACAATGACCTGCGTTCTCTACGACAAGCAGATCTTTCTCAGCTGCGCATGCATAATAGTTTTCATAAACCATACTGACGGGTACAAGCGTATCCGCTTCCCCGTGGATGAACAGTGTCGGTGTCCGTGACTGTGAAAGCGCACGGCGGATACTGACGTCATACATTGAATAGTGCAGGATCTGGGCAACAAACAGATCGACGCCGCGCATGAATATGTCGGACGGGACGCCGTTTGCCATCTCACTGACCTGATTGACAATGATCTCGCGCAGATCACTGAATCCGCAGTCTTCTACAGCGCATTTCACGTTTGCCGGCAGATAGTCGCCTGTCGTATACATGACTGCCGCTGCGCCTGCTGAAGCGCCGAACAGCGCGATCTCAGCTTCGGGATCCAGACGGATCAGATAATTGATCCAGGAAATGACATCATAATGCTCAGGCCATCCGAAGCCGGTGTATCTGCCCTGTGAGAGTCCGCTTGCACGCATATCAGGCGCAAAGACGTTGTATCCCATCTGGTCAAAACGATACAGCCAGTCCATCATGGCGCTTGCACTGGAATGATACCCGTGGATCACCATTACCCACTTATGATGTTCAGGATGATTCGTTATACGGATCGCATGAAGCTTGAGGCCGTCATAGGATTCGATATAGTCTTCATCACGGACACTGGACGCGAACCATTCATCGTTGCGTTCCTGATTGGGTGATCTGTCCCAGGGGATCTTCGCATAGAAAGAAGAGCCTTCCGTGTCAAAGGCCTCCCGGAAAATGTAATAGGAAAGACCGCCGTAGGCTGCACATCCGGCCGCGGCAGTGATTCCGACTGCTTTCAGAAGTCTATGTTTCTTTTCTTTTTTGCTCACAAATAAAACCTCCCGGTCTTCTGTTCCGAAACCCGAATAAAGAGATGGCAAAACAAGTACTTTTTTCATTCAGACTGATTGCCATCCCAGATTGTTCATACAAGAATTTCTCCCTGTAACGATTATAGCATGTTTTATGCGTTTAAAGCCTGTAATCTCGCAATAACGACATCATATTGCTTTTTGTAATCTTCGAGTTTTTTCTTTTCGTTCTCGACCTTTGCTGCAGGTGCTTTTGCAAGGAATCCCTGATTGGAAAGAATTCCCGTTGAACGTTTGATCTCGCTTTCCAGACGTGCTTTTTCACTCGTCAGCTTTGCGATCTCAGCAGCTTTGTCAAGCAGCTGATCGGAAGGAATATAGATCGATCCGCCCTTGACAGGATGTACCGTCAGGTCACCTTCCAGCGCAGACTTCCATGTTGTTTTTGCCATGCGTTCCAGGATCGCGCTCAGCTGTTCATCCGGTTCGATCAGCTGATTATCGATATCCTTGACAAGAATATCCAGGTGTGCGCCCGGCTTCAGATCATTGGCGATCTTGACTTCTCTTGTCTTCTTGATGATCGAGATGAGGCGCTCCATGGATTCCATATCACATGCAGGAAGACCTTCCACCGGTTCTGCCCACTTCGCGATGCAGATGCTTTCTTCCTTCTCATTCAGCATGCCGAATATTTCTTCCGTAACAAACGGCATGAACGGATGCAGCAGTCTGACGATATGATCCAGCATGATGTAGAGCGTTGACTGAGCTGCCTTTACAACTGCAGGATCGTCGGAAGACAGGCTTGCCTTGCTCATTTCCACATACCAGCTGCAGAAGTCATCCCAGACGAATGCATACAGTTCATTTCCGACAAGCGCGAATTCATACTTGTCCATATTCGCGTTGACATGTGCGATCGTCTCATTCAGCTTTGTCAGGATCCATGTATCAGCCAGTGACAGATGGCTCAGATCGATATCGTCTGCGCACATGCCTTCCGGCAGGTTCATGAGAACGAATCTGCTTGCGTTCCAGATCTTATTGATGAAGTTCCAGGCTGCCTCGACTTTTTCCGGGATATAGCGCATATCCTGGCCGGGCGTGGAGTTTGTCGTGAGGAAGAATCTCAGCGCATCCACACCGTACTCATCGATGACCTGCATCGGGTCGATGCCGTTGCCCAGTGACTTGGACATCTTTCTGCCCTGTGCGTCACGGATCAGACCGTGGATCAGAACATCCCTGAACGGACGGTCATGCGTAAAGTGTCTTGCCTGGAATGCCATTCTTGCGACCCAGAAGAAGATGATGTCATAACCTGTGACCATTGTAGTCGTCGGATAGAAATGATGGTAATCATCTGTTTCCTCAGGCCAGCCCAATGTTGCAAACGGCCACAGCGCGCTGGAGAACCATGTGTCCAGGACATCTTCATCCTGCGTCCAGTTTTCGATATCCTCCGGTTCTGTATCGCCGACATAGGTCTCCCCTGTCGTCTTGTTGTACCATGCAGGGATCCTGTGTCCCCACCAGAGCTGTCTGGAAATGCACCAGTCTTCAATGTTTTCCAGCCACTGTGAGAATGTACGTTCAAAGCGTTCCGGATAGAATGTGATCTTCTGGTCGGGATCGTTCTGATGATCCAGCACATCCTGTGCCAGCGGCTTCATCTTGACGAACCACTGCTGGGAAAGATACGGTTCAACGACGCAGTGCGTGCGCTCGGAATGTCCGACATCATGCTGGATGTCTTCGATCTTTACCAGGTTGCCTTCTGATTCAATGCGGGCAGTCACGAGGTCTCTGCACTCATAGCGGTCCATGCCCTCGTATTCCCCTGCCAGTGCATTCATCGTTCCGTCAGGGTTCATGCAGATAGGCTTCGGCAGACCATGGCGCTCAGCGATCTGGAAGTCGTTGGGATCGTGCGCCGGCGTGCACTTCATCGCACCGGTTCCGAATTCCATATCGATATAGTCATCCGCGATGATCTCAAGCGCTTCACCGTTTGCCGGGTTGATCGCTTTCTTTCCGATCAGATGTGAGAATCTGGGATCTTCGGGATGCACGACGACGCAGACGTCACCGAACATCGTTTCCGGTCTGGTCGTGGCAACAACGAATGTTTCCTCGGAATCAACGACATGATATCTGAAGTAATACATCTTGCCGGGATCGCTCTGATGATAGACCTCGATATTGCTGAGGGCTGTGCGTGCTACCGGATCCCAGTTGATGATCCTCCAGCCGCGGTAGATCAGTCCTTCATTGTACAGCGTGACGAATACATGTCTGACTGCAGCGTTGAAGCCCTCGTCCATCGTAAAGCGCTCTCTTGTATAGTCGAGTGAATTGCCGAGCTTTGCCCACTGCTTGCGGATCGTTGCGGCATATTCCTCTTTCCATTCCCAGGCGCGTTCCAGGAACTTTTCACGTCCGATCTCATAACGGTTCGTGCCTTCGGACTTCAGTCTGGCATCTACCCTTGCCTGTGTAGCGATGCCGGCATGGTCCATGCCAGGCAGATACAGCATGTCATATCCCTGCATTCTCTTATAGCGGGAAATGATATCCTGCAGCGTGTTGTCCCATGCGTGTCCGATGTGCAGAATGCCCGTGACATTCGGCGGCGGAATGACGATCGTAAACGGATCCTTTGACTTGTCTCCGGCGGTGAAGTAGCCTTTTTTCACCCATTCGTCATACTTCCCGGATTCGACCTTCAGATGGTCGTATTTTGTTTCCAGATTCTTCTCCATAATCCCTCCTGTATAAAAAGGCGTCCTTGACAAAGGACGCCGGTCTTGCGTGGTACCACCTTAATTGCTTCTCAAATGCGTAACGTGCATATACGTGATCCCTTACTGATGTTCGGGGACCCAGCTCCCAGACGACTTCACTGCTTTCTGCTGACTGCCTCGCACCACCCGGCAGCTCTCTGACAGTTTCCGGCAATTACTGCTCCTGTTCAGCGCTTATGAAACGATTATACTCTTTTTCAGTGCCGAAGCCAATGATCTTTCAGTTCAATATCGACAATGAATTTCGTAACTGACACGGAAGCTGCCATGAGAAGCAGATTCACTGCCAGCGTTATGTACGGATGGACCGGAAAGATCGTCAGCAATACCGCTGATATGCCGTACAGCACCATAAAAGTCAGGAAATAAATTCCCATGACCGAAAAGAAGTAAGTCACCTTCATTTTCGTCAGTCTGGATCCGCGGCTGATGTCGTTCTCTTTGTTGTCATCCATGCGGTTATTTTAAACCACAATGCAGTATTTCTTCAATCGTTCTCAGACAATAAGTTCATTTGCTGTACGTCCAGCCATGATCGTCATGGTAGATCATCAGTTTTGTCATGCCGCCGTCAATGCAGATATTCTCTCCGGTAATGAATCCAGCCTTATCCGAGCAGAGATACAGGACCATATTGGCAATATCCAAAGGATTCCCGACTCTTCCGGCCGGCTGCTGCAGGGCATCCGGGCCTTCATATACTCTGCAGGATGTATCGATCCAGCCCGGTGAGACAGAGTTCACGCGGATCCGCGGACCGAGCGATACCGCCAGGGCATGCGTCAGGGCATGGATGCCGCCCTTAGCGGCAGCGTAGCTTTCTGTCTGGGGCTGACTCATCCGGTCCCGGGAAGAAGAAATATTCACGATTGAGGCATGTTCATTGAAATACGGCAGA
>CAMOPG010000127.1:0-7857 GCA_946622165.1 uncultured Erysipelotrichaceae bacterium | reverse complement strand
TCAATGAATACGGAGGAACAAAGACCGTATCCTTCAAGATCGGACAGAGAAGCATCCAGGAATATTGGAAAGGTATATTCGGTTTCTTTGGAAGTATGTTCTGATCAACAGCAAAACTGAGTAACAAACCATTATCGAAAGAACCGGGTTATAGTGCACATACCGCACGAAGATCCGGTTTTTCCAACTGGTTATGAATAGAAAAACGGCCAAAAAGATATCTGAGCCTTTATCGGCTAAATATATGCTAAATAACCTCCGCTTATAACGACGATAAACAGCCGATAAAGGAGTATAATGAATCTGTGAAAAAACAGGTGGTGGTAAGATGAGCTTCATTTCAGTAAAAGAAGCAAGCGAAAAGTGGGGAATCTCAGAGCGGGTCGTCCGTCAGTACTGTGCTGACGGACGTGTACCAGGTGCCTTTATTACCGGGAAGACCTGGAATATTCCAGATGCCGCAGTGAAGCCGGAAAGAAAACCAAGACATCGGTCAGTTCCTGAGGATCTTCTGGGAAGGCTGGCTTTTGAAAAGGAAAACGGCATATCCGGAGGTATCTATCATAAGCTCCAAATTGAGCTTACATACAATTCCAATCACATCGAAGGCAGCCGGTTATCACACGAACAGACCAGGTATATCTTTGAAACAAACACGATCGATGCACCAGATGGCTCTTTGAATGTGGACGATATTTTGGAGACAGTGAATCATTTCCGTTGTATAGACATGATGATCGATCAGGCCAAGCGTCCTCTCACGGAAACGATGATCAAACAGCTTCATCTTCTGTTAAAAGGAGGGACTGCTGACAGCAGAAAAAGCTGGTTTGCGGTGGGTGACTATAAAAAACTGGCAAATGAAGTTGGTGGAAGAGAAACTGCTGCGCCGAAAGATGTTCCGAAGAAAATGAAAGAACTGCTTTCAGACTACGGAAAGTTGAAAATTGCTTCCTTCGATGATCTTCTGGATTTTCACTATCGGTTTGAGTCAATTCATCCTTTCCAGGATGGCAATGGCCGCGTAGGAAGATTGATCCTCTTCAAAGAGTGTCTTCGTAACGGAATCGTACCTTTCATTATTGAGGATGATATGAAGCTGTACTATTACCGCGGCCTGCAGGAATGGAAAAACGAGAAAGGTTATCTTCGTGACACCTGCCTGGCTGCACAGGATCGGTTCAAGGCATATCTTGATTACTTCGGAGTAAAGTACTGACATCAATCTGTTATGATCCAGCAGGTTATCTGGCGCTTGATTTTTCTAAACTTCACTTGGTGTAAAAAGAGTAATAGTTCCTAAGATCCTTTTTAGACAGTCAGAAAACGAGGAAATAACTTATTGTTTTGAACTAACGAAAAATATGAATCAATAACACTTACAGGAACTATTTTCCTTGGTTTTTAAGTCTATTTTCTGGGATAGAAGATTGTACCAATAAAGGAAAATTATCAAAAGATTTACCTCTTTGCAAAACACTGTTTTCAATAAAGAATATGCAGTTATAGCAATTGAAAGCGGTAAATAAAACAAACATTACATGCTAATGAATCATATTAGTATTTCCATGTATGCTTTGTTTGAGGAGAAACCGTGATATTCAGAACAGAAATGATTACACTGTTATAGTTGGTTTTCATGTCGTTTCCAACATGATCTTTTTGAAAGTCAAGATTGTTTGATTGCTGCACACGATTGTTTCTGTATCGGCAGGGCATAATCTGATAAATTAAATCTGTATAAAAGTACGGAGGTATTTAAGTATGGCTAAAACAGCATTGATCACAGGAATTACAGGACAGGACGGAAGCTACCTTGCTGAATTCCTGCTGGAAAAAGGATATGAAGTACACGGTATTACAAGAAGATCATCGATCTCCAATACAGGCAGGATCGATCACCTGATGGGAAAGATCAGACTGCATGACGGAGACCTGACGGACTCCTCATCCCTGATCCGCATCATCGGACTGGTACAGCCTGATGAGATCTACAACCTGGCTGCTCAGTCACATGTACAGGTATCATTCGATGTACCGGAATATTCCGGTGATGTCGATGCACTGGGCGTGTTAAGGATCCTGGAAGCAGTACGCATCCTGAATCTGACAAAGAAAACAAGGGTCTACCAGGCTTCCACATCCGAGCTGTTCGGAAAGGTAGAAGAGATCCCTCAGAGAGAAACAACACCGTTCCATCCGTATTCTCCATACGCTGTAGCGAAGCAGTACGGATTCTGGATCACAAAAGAATACCGTGAAGCATACGGTATGTTTGCGGTCAACGGCATCCTCTTCAACCATGAGTCTGAGCGCAGAGGTGAGAACTTCGTTACGAGAAAGATCACGCTTGCGGCAGGCAGGATCGCTGAAGGACTGCAGGACCATCTGGAACTCGGCAACATGGACAGCCTGAGAGACTGGGGTTATGCAAAGGACTATGTTGAGTGCATGTGGCTGATCATGCAGCAGGAAATACCGGATGACTTTGTCATTGCCACAGGTGTCCAGCATACAGTCAGAGACTTCACCGAAAAGGCATTCGCAGCCAACGGCATCACGATTCGCTGGGAAGGCAAAGGACTGGATGAGAAAGGGTATGACGCTGAAACAGGAAAGATGCTGGTATGCGTCAATCCGCAGTGGTTCCGTCCGACCGATGTCGATAATCTCTGGGGTGACCCGACCAAGGCAAGAACTGTGCTTGGATGGGATCCTCAGAAGACAAGCTATGAAGAACTGGTGCGCATCATGGCTGAACATGACAGAAAGCTTGCAAAGAGAGAAAGAGCACTGAAAGAGGCAGACGTATTATGATGGACAAGAACGCTAAGATCTATGTTGCAGGACACAGAGGCATGGTGGGCTCCGCCATTGTCAGAGAACTGCAGAGACAGGGTTATACGAACATTATTACCAGAACACACAAAGAACTGGATCTGACCAGACAGGAGCCTGTCGAAAAGTTCTTTGAAGAAGAAAAGCCGGAATATGTATTCCTGGCTGCTGCGAAAGTCGGCGGCATCATGGGCAACGCCACAGCCAAGGCAGACTTCATGTATGACAACATGATCCTGGAAATGAATGTCATTCACAGTGCATGGCAGAATGGCTGCAAAAAACTGGAATTCCTTGGCAGCTCCTGCATTTATCCGCGTATGGCACCGCAGCCGATGAAGGAAGACTGCCTGCTGACAAGCGAGCTGGAAAAGACCAATGAAGCATATGCGCTGGCAAAGATCAGCGGTCTCAAATACTGTGAGTACCTCAATACACAGTACGGGACAGACTATATTTCCGTCATGCCGACAAACCTGTACGGCCCAAATGACAACTACCATCCCGAGCACAGCCATGTACTGCCTGCACTCATCAGACGTTTTCATGAAGCGAAGGTTGAAGGAAAGACCAGTGTGACATGCTGGGGAGACGGTTCCCCGTTAAGGGAATTCCTGTATGTGGACGACCTTGCAAACCTGTGCGTATTCCTGATGAACAACTACAGCGGCAATGAAACAGTCAATGCCGGCACAGGCAAGGAACTGACGATCAAGGAGCTGACAGAACTGGTAGCCAAGGTCGTCGGTTATGAAGGAGAGATCCTCTGGGATCCTTCCAAACCGAACGGAACACCCAGGAAACTCCTGGATGTATCCAAGGCAGCAGCACTTGGCTGGACATACAAGACAGAACTGGAAGACGGTATCCGTCTGGCATACGAAGACTTCCTGAACAATCCCATGCGGGCAGAAAGGTAATAAGCTATGAATATCATTCTGTTATCCGGAGGCAGCGGAAAACGCCTGTGGCCGTTATCCAATGACATCCGTTCCAAACAGTTTATCAAGATCTTCAAAAAGGAAGACGGAACATATGAGTCCATGGTTCAGAGAGTATACCGTCAGATCAAGAGCGTTGATACTGACGCTTCTGTAACCATCGCGACATCACGTTCCCAGGTATCCGCCATCCATAACCAGCTGGGTGAGGATGTCGGTATTTCCGTCGAGCCGGCAAGAAGGGATACATTCCCGGCAATTGCCCTGGCAACAGCTTACCTGCATGATGTCAAAGGCATTGATGAGAATGAAGCAGTCGTAGTATGCCCGGTAGACCCGTATGTCGAAGACAGCTATTTTGAAGCGCTGAAACAGCTCCATGCCCAGGCACAGAAGGGTGAAGCCAACCTGGTCCTGATGGGCATTGAACCGACCTATCCCAGTGCCAAGTACGGCTACATCATTCCCAGAACAGAAGAACAGGTATCCTATGTTTCTACATTCAAGGAAAAACCTGATGAGATCACAGCAACGGCTTACATCGCACAGGGTGCGTTATGGAACGGCGGTGTATTCGCATACAAGCTCAAGTATGTCCTGGACATTGCCAGAACACTGCTGGACTACACAGACTATGAAGACCTCTACAACAGATATGAAACACTGACAAAGATCAGCTTTGACTATGCTGTCGTAGAGAAGGAACCCAGCATCCAGGTCATGCGGTACCATGGTGAATGGAAAGACCTCGGTACATGGAACACACTCACGGAAGCCATGGAAGACCCCATCATCGGTGACGGTGTCATGAATGACAAATGTGAAGACGTCCATATCGTCAATGAACTCAATGTGCCTGTCCTGGCTATGGGACTCTCCCATGTCATCATTTCCGCAAGCCCTGACGGGATCCTGGTAACAGACAAACAACAGAGTTCCTATATCAAACCGTATGTCGACAAGTTTGATCAGCAGATCATGTTTGCCGAGAAGTCATGGGGTTCCTACCGTGTACTGGATGTCGACAAGGAATCCATGACCGTCAAGGTCACGCTGAACCCGGGACACCGTATGAACTACCACAGCCACCAGCACCGCAATGAGGTATGGACAGTTGTCTCCGGAACAGGCAAGACGATCGTAGACGGCATGGAAGAATCTGTGGCACCCGGATCTGTGATTACCCTGCAGGCAGGCTGCCGTCATACCGTGATCGCTGATACGGAACTGGTGCTGATCGAAGTACAGTTAGGCAAGGAGATCAGCAGGGAAGACAAGCAGAAGTTCCCGCTGGAGTATTAAAATGCAGGAAGAAAGCAGAAAAACAAACTTACCGTTTTTTCTGAAGCCTGCAGGCAAGGACTATCTATGGGGCGGCAGACGTCTGAACGATGACTATGCGAAGAACATCGACATGACGCCGCTTGCCGAGACATGGGAATGCAGTACGCATCCTGACGGACCGAGCACTGTATCTTCCGGAGAATTTGAAGGAAGACTCTTAAGCGACGTTCTGAAAGAACATCCGGAATATATCGGTACGCATCCGCAGACAGTCGGGGAACTGCCGATCCTGATCAAGCTTATCGATGCCAAGCAGGATCTGTCCGTACAGGTGCATCCGGATGATGCTTATGCATATGAACATGAGAACGGACAGTCAGGCAAAGATGAGATGTGGTATGTCCTGGACGCAAAAAAAGACAGCAGACTCATCTACGGTCTGAACCGCACCGTAACAAAGGAAGAGCTCAGCGCAGGCATTGCGGACGGCAGTATTACCAAATACATGCAGAAAGTACCTGTGCATAAGAATGATGTCTTCTACATCAAAGCAGGTACGATCCATGCGATCGGCGCAGGCGTGCTGCTGGCGGAGGTACAGGAAAGCTCCAACCTGACATACAGGCTGTATGATTATGACCGTACCGACAGGAACGGACATAAGCGTGAGCTGCATGTAGAAAAGGCGCTTGCTGTGGCAAATCTCAATGAAGCGGAAAAACCGGTACAGCCGATGCGTCTTCTGAATTACAGAAGGGGATGGGCAAGTGAATTTCTGTACCGCTGCAAGTACTTCCAGACAGAACGCATCCTGCTGAACACGGAACGGATCAGGGAAATGGTAACGGTACAGACAGACAGCCTGAGCTTTATGGTCATGCTGTGTCTGGAAGGAAGCGGCATGCTGAGATATGAGAACGAGATACTTCCGTTCTTCAAGGGAGACTGCATCTTTATTCCCGCAGACTCCGTACCCGTTCAGCTGCATGGCTCAGCACAGTTTCTGAGAGTCAGCTGCTAGAAAAGAGAAAAGATATGACAAGATGGATGGATGAATACAACAGATGGTGCGAACAGGTCTTCCGTGATGAAGACATCAATGTCCAGCTGAATGAAATGGCAGGCAATGAAACAGCCATCGAAGATGCCTTCTACAGAGACCTGGCTTTCGGAACAGGCGGACTACGAGGCGTGATCGGAGCCGGTACAAACAGAATGAATGTATGCACGGTAGGCAAAGCATCCCAGGGTCTGGCAGACTATGTAAACAAGCATTTCCCGGAAGGAAAGCGTTCCATAGCTGTCTCCTATGACTCCAGGATCAAATCAGATCTGTTTGCCAGGACAGCTTCAGCTGTCTTTGCGGCAAACGGGATCCATGTATACCTGTACAGTCAGCTCATGCCGACGCCATGCCTTTCCTATGCCGTCAGGTACCTGCATGCCTCAGCAGGCATCATGGTCACTGCCAGCCACAATCCTGCCAAATACAACGGCTACAAGGTATACGGAAGCGACGGCTGCCAGATCACCACAGAAGCAGCCAAAGAGATCTTAGGAGAGATCGAGAAGCTGGACTGCTTCAAGGATGTGAAGACGATCAGCTTTGAAGAAGGTCTTTCTTCAGGCCTCATTGAATACATTTCTGAAGATGTCTATACGGCATTTACGGAATGCGTGAAGCATGAAAGCGTACTTGGAGCAGATGATGAGATCGACCGCAATGTTGCGATCGTCTACTCACCGCTGAACGGAACAGGACTGAAGCCTGTTACCCGTGCACTCAAAGAAGCAGGCTTTACGAACATTACCGTTGTCAGGGAACAGGAACAGCCTGACGGGAACTTCCCGACATGTCCGTATCCCAATCCCGAGATCCGTGAAGCCATGGAACTTGGCATGCAGTACTGCAGGAAATACAACGCTGATCTGCTATTGGCTACAGACCCGGATTGCGACAGGTGCGGTATTGCCGTCAGATGCGGCGATGACTACCAGCTGCTGACAGGCAATGAAGTCGGTCTGTTATTGCTGGATTACATCTGCTCTCAGAGGATCAAAAACAAGACGATGCCTGAACATCCGGTCTTTGTCAAAACGATCGTTACCATGGACCTGGCTGAACGCATCGCAGAACATTATGGCGTGGAAACAGTCAATGTACTGACAGGATTCAAGTTTATCGGGGAAGTGATCGGCAGACTGGAAGCACAGGGCAGACAGTCAGATTACATCTGCGGATTTGAAGAATCCTACGGTTATCTGACAGGCACCTATGTCAGAGACAAGGATGCTGTGAATGCAGCATACATGATCTGTGAAATGTTTGCATATTACAGAACAAGAGGCATCTCGCTGCTTGATAAACTGAATGAGATCTACAGGACATACGGGTACTGCCTGAATACACTGCATTCCTATGAGTTTGAAGGTTCAGCAGGTTTTGCAAAGATGCAGGAGATCATGAAGAACTTCCGTATGGATATGACGCATATTGCCGGCAGAAAGATCCAGAATACATTTGACTATCTGGAAGGACTGAACGGTCTTCCGAAGTCAGACGTACTCAAGTTCATCCTGAAGGATCACTGTTCCGTTGTTGTCAGACCGTCCGGTACAGAGCCTAAACTCAAGACATATATTTCCGTATCTGCACCGACCAGGGAACAGGCAGCAATCATCGAACAGGACATCACAGAATACCTGAACGGATATTTCAAATAAGCACACTTACAAAAGCACAGTCATTTATCGGCTGTGTTTTTTGTACGCCTGATCTTTATGAATATGATGA
>CAMOPG010000126.1:0-7872 GCA_946622165.1 uncultured Erysipelotrichaceae bacterium | reverse complement strand
TATGCCATTGCTTTATATCCTTCTTCCGATGGATGCAGGTGATCGCCTGAATCATATCCCTGGGCAAATGCCGGGGTATGTTCAGGATCACGGATCGCTAGATCAAAGTCAACGCATCCGTCCAGAAGGTCTGTTGTTCTCAGCCAGTCATTGAAGGCATTTTTCAGGTCTTCACGGAACGGTTCATATGTTCTCCATCCGAAGATCGGGATCAGTGTGCCGCCCCATACCTTCATGCCGAGTTTTCTCGCATAGTCAATGTAGATCCTGGTAAAGCCCTCTTCCATCTCTTCTGCTGTCGGCAGATCACTCCAGGGACGGAACGGATTGACATCAGTCCCTACCGGATGAATGATGTCGTTAATGCCATGCTGTATCAGTACAGCATCAGCTCCGGCGGTATTCATTTCGATCGGGAACCGTGTTTCTCCCTTCAGACCGTATGCAGCATATGTAATGTTGTCGTACTGCCTGAGGATCCTGGTTCCGCTGACCGCTCTTCTGATGATCGATACGTTTCTGTATCCTTCTTCCCATGCCCTGATCGTCAGATAGTCAGGCCATGACTGGGCTGTTATGGAATCCCCGTAGCAGATCAGCGCATGGTTCTTTTCTTCTGTCAGAATATCCACCGTATTCAGAAAATAGAACCAGTTCGTTTTCCTTGTCAGATCCATCGGGAGTTCCCTGTCATTCATGAAGTTTCCGTAAGAGTAAAACCCTTTGGAAAGCGGTCCGGTGATCAGTACGCCAGCGTTCATCTGGTTGTATCCTTCCATGAACAGGGATACGCTGATCGTTTCTCCTGCTGTTATGTCAAACGTCACCTCATCACTGACTGCTTCTTCCTTCGGTTCCAGAACAATGCATGCACTGCCCTTTACTGTTACCTGCTTCAGTGTATCCGGATCGATTTCCTTGTCAGACAAAGAACGGGCAATATTGGCATAGAATCTGACCGGTTCCGTACCTGTCAGGTTTGAGAAATGCAGTCTTAATGCACACCCGTCAAATACCATCCTCAGCGGATAACGAAGTGTCAGATCCTTCGCATAAATACAATCCGTCTGATTTCTGATCGATGTCGCGTTTCCCCAGCATGCGACCCATTTTGTATATTCACTGTTCATTGCTGACCTCCAAAAGCTACAGAAAACAGTATAACTTATTTTCCTGCCGATTCATTTGTCTGGTGAAAAAAAGATCAGGGTTTTGAATACCCTGACCTTCTGATCGGATGATTATTTCCTGTTTTTGACATCCATCTGGTAGTTGACTTCCAGAAGCTTGTCTGCCAGCTGAGCCTCGATCCTTGCGAGTTCCTGTTCAGCCGCAACACGTTTTTCGTGTCCTTCCTTCTGGATCGTCAGCACTTCATCCAGTGTAGCGATGAGTTCCTGGTTCGTATGCTGGAGTGTTTCGATATCAACAACACCGCGCTCTGCTTCCTTGGCTGTTTCAACAGTAGCCTGGTGCAGTGTTTCAGCATTCTTCTTCAGAAGTGCGTTTGTCATGTTGGTAACTTCACGCTCTGCTTCCATAGCTTCTTTGGAGTGGTTGATGCCCATAGCCAGAACGATCTGGTTCTTCCACAGAGGGATTGTGTTGACGATCGTGCTCTGGATCTTCTCTGTCATCAGCGTGTCGTTGTTCTGGATCAGACGGATCTGCGGTGCCATCTGAATGGATACCTGACGTGTCAGCTCCAGGTCATACAGTTTCTTTTCGAAACGGTCGCATGCCTGTGACAGATCGTTGGCAGCCTGTGAATCTTCAGGCAGTCCGGACTGCTTTGCCTTTTCTACCAGTGCAGGCAGTTCTGTGCTGCGTACTTCTTCCAGCTTCTTTTTGCCGGCAATGATGTACATGGACAGCTCTTTTGTATTCTGTGCATTGCGCTCGTACAGCTGATCCAGCAGTGCGATATCCTTCAGCAGGACGATCTGGTGGTCTTCCAGAACAGCAGCGATCTTATCAACGTTTGCTTCAGCCTTGTCATAACGTGCTTTCAGCTGTTCAACTTTGTTTCCACCCTTTTTGAACAGACCCATGATGCCTTTTTCTTCTTTCTGGTCTGTTGTTTTCAGTTCTGTAACCAGATTGCTCAGCAGGTCTCCTACTTCACCGAGGTCCTGTGTTCTGACATTTTTCAGAGCGCTGTCACTGAAATCAGTAACCTTTTTCTGAGCAGCAGAACCATATTGCAGGATCGTATTTGTCTCCATGATATCGATCTTCTTGGAGAATTCATTGACGGTTCTGCGTTCCTGTTCCGTCAGTTTGGATTCATCATACTGATCCTTAACTGCCTGCTCTGTCTTTGCGGCTTCAAGAGCGGCCTGCTGTTCAGCGACCTGATTTTCAGCTTCTTCAGGTGAAAGTGTCAAAGTGATTGACTGAGACTGTGTATTGTTATTTTCGCTCATTGTCTTATGCCTTTCTACAGATAATCTGTTTCATCTTTAACAGTATAACATACGTAAAGTTTACAGCGTGTCTGTATTCATGCAATCTTATGAATCCAGTTATCCTTTTTTAACTGGATCAGTGCCCATATGGCTTTGAACAGATTGCCGCTTCTGAGTACCGCATAAAGGACCGCCGGATGCCAATGGAATACAAATGCGGCAACATATCCGAACGGTATTGCGATCAGCCAGTTGGCGATCATATCCACGATCATCAGCTTCTTTGTCTGGCCGCCTGCTTTCAGGATGCCGTTGAATACCATAAAGGTCATCGGCAGGAACAGCACGGTGCATGATGCAGCATAACCCATCTGTTTTGTCAGGGTCAGTGTTTCCTGGGTCACCTTGTAATAGGACATCAGAATGGGCAGGAGCACCTGTACCATGGCGCTGCTGCAGATACCGAATACCACTGCTGTTTTGACAAAGCGTCTTGCGTTTATCTTTGCCTTTTCAAATTCATTGTTTCCGATCAGATTGCCGATCATGACATTGCACGCTGTAGATGTACCGACACAGAAGCTGTTGGGGATCGTCCATGCCATATGAACGATGGAGTTGGCTGAAATATAATACGGAGATATTCTGCCGGTGATCATTGTCTGCACGGAGGATACCAGGTTTGAAAGGATATCGATTGCAAGCAGCGGAGCAGTGATCCTGACAAAGCTCATCAGATATTCCTTGTCCAGAACAGGATCGAATTCATGGATGCGGAACTTCAAATGCGGTTCAAACCGGAACAGGTAGACAAGGGTGATGATCAGTTCGATCGCACGTGCCAGAACAGTTGCCAGGGCAGCGCCTCTGACACCCATGGCGGGCAGTCCGAAGTGACCGAAGATCAGTACCCAGTTCAGGAAAATATTCGTAAAGCATGAAAGGATCGAGTTATACAGACCGATCTTTACGGAGCGTACCGACTGCAGCATGATCACTGCTGTCTGGCTGATGCCTGTCAGCAGGAAGCTGTATTTGAGAATGGACAGATAACTGACACCCGGTTCAACAAATTCCGGGATCGATGTATAGATCCTGATGATCTGTGCAGGAAACAGTGAAGTGATCACAAAGAAGATCATTGCCACAAAGACAGATGCTGTCAGCACAAATGAAAACAGCTGCTTGATCTTTTTGACATTGCCCGCACCCCAGTACTGGGACATGATGACATTGGCACCTCTTGCCATACCCATGCCTGCCACCATGACAAGCCATGTATAGGTGCCGCTGATCGATACAGCTGTGATCGCCAGTTCTCCAAGCTGGCCGACCATGATGTTGTCGATCAGGTTGACGAGCAGATTGATGATCTGCTGTATTCCTACCGGGAGCGCCAGTACAAAGACCTCTCTGATAAACTCTTTTGTCTCGTTGTCGATTTTCATGAGAGAATACTACCACGTATAATTCAGATTTCCGTCATGGATGCTCACGATGTCAGAAATACCGCATATTTGTTTTAAAAGCTCCGCATTGTGCGGAGCCGTGAGTTTTGGATCATCTTGTAATATTGCGGACCCAGAGGAAGAGATCACCTGTATCATAGTCCCCTGCATGGCCGGTATCCCATGGAATGAAATAGTCTACAGGGATACTGTTGTTTCTCAATACGAGCGTCAGCACTGCTGATACAGCAAGTGATGTATCACGATCCAGTGCGCCGGCCCTGATCCTGAAGTTCTTGGCCTTGGTAGCTCTGGGATCTGCGATGTAGTACAGCGGGTTGTACAGTTTGACCTGCTCCGGCGGTACTTTCGGCCAGCCGCTCTTATCATGCTGGTAGCCGAATGATGTAAAGTGACGGTTGTCGATCCTCTGGCTTCCGTATACTTTGTTTTCCGGAGAACCGGGTTCCCCTGTCTTGTCAAATGCAGGCGTCGGCTTCATTCTTGTACGGAAATCAACAAAGGCTTCCCAGTCAAATCCAACCGGTCTGTCATTGTGGAAATCGATCCACGGATATTCCTTCATGTCGTAATCATCCAGTACAGCCTTTTCCATGGAACGGATGACCTGACGTGCGATCCAGGCACGGAATGTTCCCGTACCGTCCGGATTCAGCTGCAGTGTATTTTCACGTTCATCTCTCAGCTTCAGACTGTTGATATATGCAGGATACATTCTCGCCAGATCCCTGGACAGATAACCCTGCTGAGTCGTCATGGTCTCTGTAACCGGTACTTTTTCCACAATTTTGGTACGGAGTTCCTCAGGCAGCTTTGAGAAGTCCGGATGACCGTTATGGTTCAGACTTTCCAGCATTTCCTCTGTCACGCCGTTTTCCCTGGCAGCTTCTTCATTGACCGCCAGTTTGTTCATATGGTATTCATTTCTGCCGCTGAATTCCCACTCATATGCCATATCTGCATGATCGAGATCCGTGATCGGGCAATAGCAGGATGCCGCATATACATCATCACGTTCATCACATGCCCCGATCTCTTTCAGATACGGTTCAAAATCAGGATGGTTGCCTGTAGCGCCAAGCAGAGCACTCATCGCACCGCCTGCACTCGTACCGTTTGTTATGATACGTTCTGTATCTCCGGGGATAACATCCTTGTTGTAGCGCAGATATCTGATGGCTGCTTTCAGGTCTACCAGTGCAGCAGGCACAACGCCGATGTTGATATCAAACTCATCCTTCAGTCCGATGCCTCTGGCTGTCGGTACAACGACTACATAACCAAGATACAGTGCGATCGCAGATGCTGTTACCTTGCCATGGTGGTCAATGCCGGGTCTCTGGAAATAACCGGGACGATAACCGCCGATCGTATTCGGCATAAAGATCGGAGCTGTGCGGATATCATATTTACCCGTACTGCCTTCTTCATAATATTCTTCAGGGACATAGATACTCAGTTCCTGATGTTCCGGATCGATCGGATCAGCACAGTAAACACGGTGCTCAAATGCACGGAATTTAACCTCTTTATCATCAAATACCAATGATTCAATCGAATAAGGCTCTTCTTTAAATAGGACTTCCATAAGCATCCCTCATTTCTACATAATAATTATATAAGAAAGACAGCAAAATCACACCAAAGGATTCAGTGCTTTGCGCACAAAACCGTCCGCATCCTGCAGACATTTCTGTGCGTCTTCTCTGGACTTTCCGCTTAAGATCATGACAATCGCTGTCTTCATGTCATGTCCTGACAGCTCATAGTATTCACGTGCTGTTTCCAGTGAGCATTCCGAAGCTTCCGAGATGATGCGGACTGCCCTGTCCCTGAGTTTGGCGTTGGTCGGAACCATGTCCACCATCAGGTTTTTATAGATCTTGCCGATCCCCTGCATAGCAGCTGTCGACAGCATGTTGCAGATGAGTTTCTGACATGTGCCGGACTTCAGTCTCGTGGAACCTGTCAGCACTTCACTTCCCGCATCCACTTCGATCGCCGTATCCGCATACTTCGATATTTCCGCATGCTTGTTGCATGACACGGCTATACGCTTTGCATGGACCTCCTGGGCATATTTCAAGGCACCGATCACATACGGCGTTCTGCCGCTTGCGGCAATGCCGATCACGACATCCTTGTCACAGAATCCGAGATTCTTCAGATCCTCGGCCCCCTGTTCCATGTTGTCCTCAGCATTCTCAATGCCTTTGGAAACCGCGCCGAAACCGCCCGCCAGGCAGGCAATGATGCGGTCGCAGTTGAATGTGGGGACACATTCAGCGGAGTCCATCATACCGATCCTGCCGCTGGTTCCTGCCCCGATATAAACCATTCTTCCGCCCTGTTTCAGTGCTGAGATACAGGTCTTTACCGCTTCAGCGATCTCGGGAAGCGCTTCTTTGACAGCTTCAGCGCATTTATGATCTTCTTCATTCATGACGGACAGAAGTTCTTCTGTTGTCATGAGATCAAGATCCCGTGTCTTTTCATTCGGTATTTCTGTCCGCAGGTTCTGGAGGTGAAGCTCAGTCATACTTCAGATATGCTCCCTTCATCGGTGACTCAGCATGTTCATAGAACATTCTCAGAGCTCCGCTCTTGTATTTCGGAGGTCTTGCCTGCCACTTGGCTTTTCGTTCATTGAGGATCGCTTCCATCTCTTCAGGAGTCTTCCGCTCACCCTTGACGCCGACAATGTTCAGCTTTCTCTGTGACACGGACAGTTCGATCAGGTCGCCCTCTTCTACCAGTGCGATCGGTCCGCCGGAAGCAGCTTCCGGTGAGCAGTGACCGATGACCGGTCCGGTTGAAGCGCCGGAGAAACGTCCGTCTGTGATCAGCGCGATCGCCTTGCCGAGTTCCGGGTCGGAGCTGATCGCCTCTGATGTATAGAACATCTCAGGCATGCCGGATCCCTTCGGACCTTCATAGCGGATAAATACAGCGTCTCCTTTATTGACCTTATGGTGCAGGACTGCATCCAGGCATTCTTCTTCACTGTCAAACGGTCTTGCGTTCAGCACAGCTTCATACATTTCCTTCGGGCAGGCTGTATGCTTGATGACAGCGCCTTCCGGAGCCAGGTTGCCTTTCAGTACGGCAATGGAACCGTCTGTTCCGATCGCTTTGTCAAACGGACGGATAATGTCTTCTTTTGTGACATGTACGTGCTGACGTTCATTGAAGTCATCCAGCCACTTCTGGCACTTTTCGTAATATCCGTTTGTCTTCAGTTCATCCAGGTTCTCACCTAATGTCTTGCCGGTTATCGTCATGGCATCCAGGTGCAGGTAAGGACGGATCTCTTCCATGATGGCAGGTACGCCTCCTGCATAATAGAAGCATTCTGCAGGCCATTTGCCGGTCGGTCTCAGATCAAGCAGATAATGTGCTCCTCTGTGCAGTCTGTCAAATGTATCACCGTCGATCTCGATTCCGTATTCATGTGCAAGCGCAGGGATATGCAGCATGGCATTCGTGCTGCCGGAGATCGCCGCATGGACCAGAATGGCATTCTCAAAGGAATCCATCGTTACGATATCAGAGGGCTTCAAACCTTCTTTTGCAAGCTCCACGGAACGCTTTCCTGCATTGTAGGCATATTCCAGCAGGTCAGGGCTTGTAGCAGGCAGCAGTGCTGAACCAGGCAGAGCCAGACCAAGTGCTTCTGCAACGATCTGCATCGTGCTGGCTGTACCGATAAAGGAACATGCACCGCAGCTCGGGCATGCGTTGAGCTTTGCCCATTTCAGTTCACTTTCAGGAATCTCTCCGCGCTCGACTCTTGCGGCATAGTAACCCAGTTCATTCAGCGTCAGCATCTTGTCACCTGCCTTCATCGTGCCGCCTGTTACGGCAACAGAAGGAATGTTGACTCTTGCCATGCCGATCAGATTGCCAGGCATGCCTTTGTCGCATGATGCAATGAATACACCACCGTCAAACGGAGTCGCATTGGCCTGGATCTCGATCATATTGGCGATCATCTC
>CAMOPG010000125.1:0-7877 GCA_946622165.1 uncultured Erysipelotrichaceae bacterium | reverse complement strand
GATTTGACGGGAGCAGCCAGATTGACCGGGAAAACAGGGATATTGATATGATCAACAATATAATGATCATCCGTTTTTACCGCAAATACATAACCGACTTCAGCAACATCACTGATTCCGAGATCCTCCAGAACACGGCGTCTGACACCGATACTGACTTCTTTTCCTTCATCAGTGATCTCAGCAGGCCGCAGCGTCAGATCAACTGTATCAGACATGAGCCATCCGTTCACAGTTGTTTTAACAGTGCTGAATTCAGCATGATCAGCTGTCTTTTCTATCTTCAGATTGACTTTGACAGTTTTGTCGCCGTCTTCCGGATCATCTTCAGAAACTTTCCGGTAATCAACATATGTGATCCTGATCCCGTTGTTATCATAAACAACTTCATTCACTGTGACAGGTTCATAGTCCTGCTCACTGACAGCTGTTTCTGCCGCTGCCGTTTCTTTGACTGCTTCTTCTGAAGCTGCGGTTGGCTGTGCAGGTTCACTTACGGTACCGCCTGTCTGAGCGGAAGAACCGCAGGCTGTCAATGACAACAGCGTCATCAATGAGATTGCTGCAGAAAACATTTTTTTCATAATCGTACGCTCCATTTCAAATACTATCTCATTGTATTCCGCGGTCTGTATATTTGCAGTATTTTTCAGACTTTTCCGCATCACCGGCAGGTTCCTCAGGCAGCGAACAGAAGACCGCTTCAGGAGCGGTCCCCTGTGCCTCATCTGACAGTGGTCAGAATTTTATGGAGGTGCTGCCTGTCAGAGCTTTTCGAGAGCCTGCATGCGTTCGCTGAGGAACGTTACCTTTTCGGCAATGATGTCGACATTGTGGAACTGCCTTCCGTTATGTTCATTTGTTGTGGACTGCAGTCTTCCCTTGATGCCGACGATACTGCCCGGTCTGCAGACTGATGCACACTCCTCAGCAATGCCTTTCCAGAGTGTGACATCGAAGATATCAGATGACAGTGATCCGTCTTCATTGCGGAACATTCTGTCTGCCTCGATCAGCAGGTGTGCGACGGTATTTCCTTTTGCAGTGGTGCGGATCTCAGGTGCTTCCAGCACCTTGCCGACAAGTACCAGTGTATTGATCATAATGCTATCTCCTTTGCTGTAAGAGGATTATGACGTATGCCGTTCACACTGACAAATGACTATATTTGTCAATTCTGAGACTGCCAGGCAAATATGTACAGGCGGTACTGCCCATATATGGGACGGTCCTGCAAATTCAATGATCCGGATAAAAATTCTGATGCATGATGCAATTCCTCTGCTCAGGCTCCAGATATGATCAAACAGCTTCTGAACACTTCACCTGCAGCATACAGGCCAGGAATCACTTCATCATTTTCATTCAGTACACGGGATGCGTCATCCACATAGATACCACCGTAAGTTCCGTAGATGCAGGCAACGCCTTCCATAAACCCTGTTCCTCTGCCGGAAGGAAAAGATCTGCAGCAGATCCTTGATGATATAACGATCCTGGAAAAAGGCATTACATTCGAATGGTTTACGGTTGGAGACAGCTTTGACTTTGAAGCAGTGACCATCCGCATGGTCACCGACATGGTCAAATCCTTCTTTCCAGGCGAAGAAATTCATGTATAGAGTTATATCAAACAGTTTCCCGTTATATGGGAAGCTTTTTTGTTATTGAACGAAAAAAGGCGCAGCATCCAGGTGAATGATGATCTCTCATCACTGACTTGTTTGCTGCAGCCTTTGTTATTTCTGATCATTCCTGAGAACTGTCTTTTTTGATAAAGACTTCTCTGGGTTTGGAGCCCTGTGCCGGGCCGATCACACCTTTCTGTTCCAGCAGGTCGATCATTCTTGCGGCACGGTTATAGCCGATGCCGAATCTTCTCTGCAGGAGTGATGTGGATGCTTTCTGTGCATCAATGACATATGCCTTGATCTCTTCATAAAGCGGATCAGCATCTGCACCGACGACAGCGATATCCTCGCCGCCTTCCACACCTTCCAGGAGAACAAATGCATCGTCATACATCGGCACTGCCTGAGCGGAAACATAGTCCGTGATCCTGTGGACCTCGTCATCCGTGACAAACACGCCCTGCACACGGGTAGCGGCAGACTGGCCGATCGGCATATACAGCATGTCGCCGTTTCCGAGCAGACGTTCGGCACCGACATGGTCCAGGATCGTTCTGGAGTCAATTCCGCTTGATACGGAGAATGCGATACGGCTGGGAATATTGGCTTTGATAATACCGGTGATGACATCGGTTGAAGGTCTCTGAGTTGCGACGATCAGATGGATGCCGGCAGCTCGAGCAAGCTGGGTGATCCTCTGAATACTGCCTTCAACTTCTTTTCCGGCTACAGCCATCAGGTCAGCAAGCTCATCGATGATGACAACGATATACGGCATGAACTGATAATCAGGCTGTGACGGCGTGTTTCCATTGTTGATGGAACCATCCTTGACCTTCTCGTTGTATACCTGGATGTTTCTGACACCGCATTTGCTGAAGACATCGTAGCGTTCGTCCATGATCCGTACGATGACCTTCAAAGCATTGTTTGCTTTGGCAGGATCATTGATGACCGGACCGATCAGGTGCGGGATCTTGTGATACGGTGTGAATTCGACCTTCTTCGGGTCGATCAGCAGCATCTTCACTTCTTCCGGTTTTGTCCGCAGAAGCAGCGATGTGATGATGGAGTTCATGCATACGCTCTTGCCCGAGCCTGTAGCACCTGCGATCAGAAGATGCGGCATCTTGTCCATACGGCAAGTCACGCAATTGCCCAGCAGGTCTTTTCCGAGAATGAACAGCAGCGGCTGGTTCCTCTCTTTTTCCGGAATCATCTGGATGAGTTCCTTCATCTTGACAGGGATCGGCTGGACGTTCGGCACTTCAACACCTACAGCATTGTGGCCGGGGATCGGTGCTTCAATACGGATATCGCGGACAGCCAGCTGCATTTTGACATCATCTGTCAGATTCAGGATCTTGCTGACCTTGACATTGGATTCAGGACGGATCTCAAACTTTGTGACCGCCGGTCCGATATGTGTTTCAAGCAGTCTTGCTTCGATATCAAAGTTTCTCAGCACCTGGATGAGCAGTTCGCCCTTCTCCCTTGCAGCCTCAACGTTAGGATCGTCCTTCGGTTTGACCGGGATCGGATCCAGTACATTGAGCTTCGGAAGCTGATACGGTTTATTGGATCTCCTTGCAGGTACCGGCTGAGCGGCAGGCTGCTGGACGGCAGGTGCCGGTGCAGGCTGCGGTGCGGCAGGCTGTACGATCGGCTCCGGCTCAGGTTCCGGTTCAGGCATGACCGGAGGCGGCGGTGTGAAGACCGGTTCCTCTTCCAGCGAGATCTCCTGTCTGGATACCTGCGGTCTGTCATTCCTGTCCACCAGGTCATCGATGCTCAGGAAGATCGATTTTGTTTCTTCGATCGGTTTGCTTCTTGCAGGGACCATGTCCTCCGCAGCCGGTTCATAATCATCGATACGGAATCCAAGCTGACGCACAGGTTCCGGTTCTGTTTTTGTCTGTTCGGTGATCAGATACTGCTTCGGTGCAGGCTCTTCTTCCTCCTCTTCTTCATCGTCATCATCGGCGTCTTCCATGAAGAACCAGTTGAAGAATCTCATGAAGATATTGGGCTGTTTCGGACCGGACTCTGAAGAAGTCTGGACTGTTTCTTCTTCCTCATATACTTCATCATCGTCATCTTCATCCTCAAGCGGCCTCGTAAAGTATTCCCTGATCGTTCCGAATGCCTGTTTATAGGTCTCAAGGCTGACCAGCAGCAATGCGGCGATAATGAACAGTACAACGATCACAACGACCGTTCCTGCCCTTCCCAGCAGCATTGTTGTCAGAGACAGCAAAAGCGCACCAATCACACCGCCTCCGGTGTTTTCAGGTGCTGCGGTAAAATACTGTCTCAGATCTTCTGTATATGCTTTCCAGATATCCCATCCGCGCAGTTCCTGCGGTGTGTCCACCAATGAACATATCAGCATGAACGCTGCCAGGATCAGCAGGACCGCCCATGGATTGCGGCTGTTCGTGATGCCGTTTCTTCCGTTGATGATCAGGATCGCGATCTGTATCAGGATCACGCCCATCACGATGAAATAGAAACGGCCGAAGAGAAATCTCTGTGCATTGTTCAGAACAACGCCTACAACACCCATGCGCATATATGCGACAAGGGTGACGGCGCTGATCAGAACGATCATGATATATCTCCTCAGTTCAGCTTCCTGGGCTTTTTTCCTTGCTGCCTGCCTTCTCTGCTGAGCCGACTTGCTGCGTGAATTTGATCTGGTTGTTTTTTTAGCTGCCACAGTTCCTCACATTCTAATCTGTTGTATTGATTTCCACGATTGCCGGCAGGATCATCGGACGCTTGCCGGTCTCTTTGAGCACATACCTGCTGATCTTCTCTCTTGCGTCAGCACGGCACTGCAGATTGTCATAACGATCAGCTTCAACAGCTTCGTTGATCGTGCGTTCCATGATATTGCCGATCTCTTTGATAATATAGTCGGCATCTTTCAGGTAGATCACGCCGCGTGACTGTACGTCAGGTCCGCCGATGATCTCCTTGGTCATATGGTTGATCACTACGCCAACCACGATCGCCCCGTCAGTCGAGAGCAGTTCACGGTCTTTCAGGACCATGCCTGATGCGTCAAGGGAATCGTTGCCGTCTACCAGTACATCGCCTACAGGGACAGAATCATAACCCCTCTTCAGCTGGCCGTCCTGGATCGTTGCGACCTGACCGTTGTCAAGCACGATGATGTTGTTTGCCGGATAGCCCATATCCAGAGCGATATTCGCATTGGAGATCAGCTGTCTGTACTCACCCTTGACAGGAATGTAGTACTGCGGATTGAGCAGGTAGATCATCATCTTCAGGTCTTCGATGGACGCATGCATTGAGAACGTACGCTTGGAGTCGATTCCGTGCACTCTGGATGTTTCCTTGTACATTTCATCTTCCATGCCGGCTGCGTCGCGTTCTGTACCCGGCACTGCAGGTGAAGCGATGATGACTGTATCGGTAGGCCTGAGCTGTACGATATCATCTTCCTTCGTTACGATCTTATGCACCTTGCGGAAGATGCTGGAACCATCGCCTGCAATGATCAGCAGGATGTTTTCCGCATCATTTGAGAAGTTCTGCGGAACGATATCAAGTCCTGCCGGGATCCTGTAGTATCCCAGGGCTGCCATATCCTTCATCAGATTGCGCAGTTCCTCATCATAGATCATGACCTTGCGGTTATATTTGTTTGCCAGTTCTACCAGTTCGATCACGCGGTAGAGATTGCTGTTGTAGCAGCTGACAATGATCCTGTTTTTGGTTTCTTCAAAATACGGTTCGATCAGACGGGTGATCCTGTGATTCGGAGCACTGTGTCCTTCACGTGTCGAGCCGACTGATTCGGTCATCAGGGCAAGTACGCCCTTGGAGCCCAGATCTGTAACATCGAGCAGATCAAATCTGAACGCTTCGCTCTTGATGTCGTAGTCGACGATAAACTCACTGGTATAGACGACATAGCCGTCTTCTGTACGGATCGCAACGCCGAATCCGTCTGCGATGGACTGTGTTGTTCCGAACGTACGGATCTCGGTCTTGCCGATCTTGAACGTGGAGTTTCTTCTGATCCTGTGTATATTCAGGTCTTTCAGACCCGCCGCCTTTGCTTTGCGTTCAAACATCCTGGCTGTCAGCGGTGTCATATATACCGGAAGATTGATCTCCTTCAGCAGATTGCACAGCGCACCGATCACGTCTTCATGACCGTGTGTGATAAAGACACCTTTGACCTTGTCAGCATGTTCTGACAGGTACTGGAAATCAGGAACAATTTTCTGGATACCGAGCTGGTCTGCTTCAGGATACCGCAGGCCGCATTCAATCGCATAGATATCATCGTCATTTTCAACAATGAACATATTCTTGCCGTCTTCATCAAGACCGCCAAGTGCAAAAATTCTTACTTTACTCATGTGATTATCCTCCAGTCTTCGGTTGATATGTTTCCTATATTATACGTTAATTCTCCCTAATCTCCAAATGGCCGGATACCGCTTCGCCGTCCAGCGTATAACTTTTTGCTCCTGTAATGAGCACCTCGTAGATCTCTCCTTCTTTCAGACCGTTTCCGGTGAAATTCACCAGTTTGTTTTCTTCACTGTATCCTGAGAATACATCTGCACGCTTGCGTGAAGGTCCTTCACACAATACCTTCAGGGTCTTCCCGACATAGGCGTCATTGTTCTTTTTCGCGTACAGGCCGATCCTGTCATTCAGGATCTGCAGGCGTTCCTTTTTGACCTCCTGACTCAGCGTATCTTCAAACTTCGCAGCCGGAGTGCCTTCTCTGGGGCTGAAGATAAACGTAAATGCAGAATCGAACTGACAGTAATCAACAAGATCCAGCGTTTCCCGGAACTGTTCATCTGTTTCTCCCGGGAATCCGACGATCAGGTCTGTTGTAAATGTAATATCGGGGATCCTTGCCTTCATCTCATCGACAAGGCGCTTGTAATCAGCGCTTGTATAGCCGCGGTTCATTCTGCGCAGCACTTCATCACTTCCGCTCTGCACAGGCAGATGAAGCGACTTCATCACTGAAGGATAATTCCGCATCGCATCGATCGTCGTAATGCTGTAATCACGCGGATGACTCGTATAGAAACGGATACGGTCGATTCCCGTCCCGGCACAGGATTCCAGAAGCTTTGTAAAGCCGTCTTCGATGCCGAGGTCTTTTCCGTATGCATTGACGTTCTGTCCGAGCAGCTGTACTTCCCTGCCGCCCTGTTCCTTGAAGGAACGGATCTCACGCAGGATGTCTTCTTCACGGCGTGAGCGCTGTTTGCCTCTTGTATACGGCACGATGCAGTATGTGCAGAACTTGTCGCATCCGTACATGATGTTGACAAACGCTTTATAAGGCTTGATGCGTCTGGAAGGAAGTCCTTCAATGATCCTGCCCTCTTCAGAATAAACAGCGACCCTGCGCTCGCCCTTCATAACAGCTTCCAGCAGTTCAGGCAGTTCATGCAGGTTGTGCGTACCGAACACAAGGTCAACCTGCGGGTATTTTTCGATCAGATCACGGACGATCCCTTCTTCCTGTGCCATGCAGCCGCACACAGCAAAGATCTTTTCCGGATGTTTGATTTTCAGGGGCTTCAGGTTGCCGATCTCACCGAGGACATGATCTTCCGCAGCCTTGCGGATCGCGCATGTATTGAAGATCAGCAGGTCAGCGTCTTCTTCACTCTGTGCAGGATGGAAATGCATTTCCTCCAGCAGTCCGCTGATCGTCTCTCCGTCACGCACATTGGCCTGACATCCGTATGTACGGACATAGTAGGAGCGTCCTTCGCCAAGGTCGGATAGATGCTGCGGCATCTCAAAATCAAGATGCTCAGCGATCGCCTTGAGATTTCTTCTGCCGGCACTCTTCTGGTCAGGCAGATTCACTATACTCTTCTTCATAGACAAATATTATGCCATAACAATGCCTGAAAAGATATTAAAAAAACCGGGCGCCCGGTTTTTTTGTTGCAGACTTTGTTAGTCCAGTGAAATAGCTTCAACAGGGCATGTACCAACGCAAGTACCGCAGCTGATGCAGAGATCTCCGTCACACTGTGACTTTCCTTCGTCATCAAGAGAGAGAGCTTCTACAGGGCAAACACCTGTGCAAGCACCACATCCGATGCAAAGATCCTTATCGATTGTTACTGGCATGTAATTACACTCCTTCCCGCTATTATTTTATCATTGTGGTCAGCGACATTCAATCCTGTCAATGCTCAGGTTTTTTAAGAAACATTACATGTG
>CAMOPG010000124.1:0-7954 GCA_946622165.1 uncultured Erysipelotrichaceae bacterium | reverse complement strand
GTACGGCTCTTCTTTGCCGGTCCCATCATGACACGGTCGATTGCTTCATCAATCTGTGTGATATAGATCTTATCCAGGTTTTCACGAACTGCGAGGATCGCAGCTTCATTCAGGACATTTTCCAGATCAGCTCCGGAGAAACCGGGCGTACGCTTTGCGATCGCATCCATATCCACGTCTTCCGCAAAGTGCTTGTTTCTGGCATGGACTTCAAGGATCGCCTTTCTGCCCTTTCTGTCAGGCAGTGCAACAGTGATCTGGCGGTCGAAACGACCGGCTCTCAGAAGTGCCGGATCAAGTACGTCAGGACGGTTGGTAGCCGCGATGACAACGATGCCGGTATTGTCTTCCATACCGTCCATCTCAACAAGCAGCTGGTTCAGTGTCTGTTCACGTTCATCATGTCCGCCGCCGAAGCCTGCGCCTCTCTGACGACCGACAGCATCGATTTCATCGATGAAGATAATGCACGGAGCTGTCTGCTGGGCTTTCTTGAACATATCCCTGACACGGCTCGCGCCGACACCAACGAACATTTCCACGAAGTCAGAACCTGAAATGCTGTAGAAAGGAACATTTGCCTCGCCTGCCACCGCCTTTGCAAGCAGTGTTTTACCTGTACCGGGATGACCGAAGAGCAGAATACCCTTCGGGATCCTCGCACCCATGCGGGCAAATTTCTTCGGGTATTTCAGATAGTCGATGATCTCAGCCATTTCCTGCTTTTCTTCATCGCATCCTGCGACATCCGTAAATCTGACCTTGGATTTTGTCTCCAGCTGAGCTCTGGATTTTCCGAATTCAAATGCTTTGGCATTCGCTCCGGCTCCGCCGCCCATCCGGTTGATCATCCAGATGCCGAATGCTGCGATCAGTACGATCGGGATCAGGGAATACAATGTATCCATGAAGGCATTGGAAGCTTCAGCATCAATAATGCTGATCTTCGAGCCGCCCAGCTGATCGATCAGTTCATCCAGTTCTGACTCGGTCGCAGGGATCGTGGACGTGAATGTGATCTGTTCCCCATCCTTTGTATAAACACCCTGTACTCCGATCGTTCTGTAGCCGATCGCCAGTGTGGAATCAGTGATCTTCTCACTGGAGATCACCTGCTTCATCTCACTGTAATTCAAAGCTTTGGATGTCGGCCTGTCACTCATCGTAAACAGGCTCATCACTGCGATCAGTACGATCAGATACGGCAGATAATTTAAAAATCGGTTTTTTTGCTGCATCTAATTACCTCACTATCAGGAATAGCACTCATCTTTCAGTACGCCGATATACGGCAGACAGCGATAATGCTGGTTGAAATCCATACCGAATCCGACAACAAACTCGTTGCCGACTGTAAAGCCGATATAATCAGCGGTAACATCCTTATCACGGCGGCTGGGCTTATCGAGCAGCGTTACGATCTTAACACTGTTGGCACCCTTGTTCTTCAGCATGTTGATGACAGCATTGATTGTGCGTCCCGTATCAACTATATCTTCTACAAGAAGAATGTCCAGCCCTTTGACCGATGTATCAAGATCCTTAAGAATCTTAATTTCTCCTGTTGTTTCTGTTCCCGCATAGCTTGTCACATCCATAAAGTCGTATTGTACATCCAGCTCAATATGCTTCATCAGTTCTGCAAGGAACGGTACGCTCCCTCTCAGCAAAGCCACCAGCAAAGGGCTGCGGCCTGCTTCACCATAGTCTTTGGTGATCTGCGCGCCAAGCTGTTTGCTGCGCTCAATAATCTCTTCTTCAGAATACAGAACCTTTTTTATATCCTTATTCATACGATGGTCTCCTTAGTTATAGTAAGTATTGTAGCACATTGAAATCAGGGCTTGTTGAAAAATGAAGAATATCACAGCCTAATCCGGGAACCAGTATGACACTGCCTGATGCATTGACAACGACCGGCCAGCTTTGGCGCATATATCTGGGAATATGCCTGTCAATAAAGAAACGGTGAACACTTTTCGTTCCGTATCTCATTCTGATCTCATCCCCGGACTGCCAGCTGCGGATCGTCAGGGGCCAGTCTTCCTCCCGGACAGTAACTGCATTGACACCCGGACTTCCCGGTCCAATCATGAAGGTTTCTTTTGCACCGAGTTCCATCACTTCCTGCAGATCTGCACAGACATAACTGTAGGTACAGAACGGTTTGTGAAGGAAAAATCTGCCGTTCTTCTGGACGAGCTGCTGATCACGGACATCGATCACAAAGTCATTATGATTCATCAGGATATGATCTGCTTCTTCCAGGAATTTTCTGCTGAGTCCCGGCCCCTGTTTCTGCGGTTCCGCGATCATCCTCAGCAATGCCAGGCGGTCGTCTGTCTGATATCTGCGATATGCGGACAGCTCTGTCTCACCATCACGGATCTCTGTCCTGACACGGCATCTGCGTTCCGTCATGACGGCATTTTCCATCCTGATCTCCCGCAGGATCATCGTCCTTTCCATCTGGCTGAGATGATCGATCACTTCATGCCGCACCTTGTTGCGGGCATAGTCATCCTGAAGGTTCGTCGCATCCAGGTACCATCTGATCCCGTTTTCACTGCAGTAGTCTTCCAGTTCTTTCTTGGTCATATGAAGAAGCGGACGTTCCAGAAGTATCCCGTGATACATAATGGAGTCCTTCAGTCCCCAGTATTCCGGAATGATGTTTTTCTCCTTCTGCATGATATATGTTTCGATCAGATCATCCTGATGATGACCTGTCAGGATACCTGCATAGCCGAACTGTCTGACAAGCTGTTCAAAGAAGTCATAGCGCCATGTTCTGGCTGCAGCTTCAAAATTGCCTGTATATACGAACGCCTCATTTCTGACATGGCATACGATGCCGTGTTCCAGGCACCACTGCCGGACCCAGGCTTCTTCCTCATCCGCTTCCGGGCGGTGATGATAATTCACATGCGCCACAGCAAAAGCAGTCCCCGATCTCAGGCACATATCTGCCAGTGCCATTGAATCGGGACCGCCTGATACTGCCGCAAGCCATACCCCGTTTCTCTTTTCCATGGAATTATGATACCATGCACTCCCATTGAATCTTTGACAATGTTTTGTTAATGTACCAGTATGAGCAAACGTTCCGAAAACAGACCTGACGATGATCAGAAGACCGATCCGATCCCCGGATATCTTCTGACTGCGATCTATACCGCATTTACTGTGTGGATCTTTTCCTATTACATCGGTGACCGGAAAATGCTGATCATGCTGTCGCCGGTCGTCTATCTGATGTGGTATGTACTGCTGTTCTTCACCGAATATAACGAGTGATGCCGAATGTAACGGTCGGCCTGATAAACGCCACTTCCAGCATTCTGTGCTGTACCTTCCAGAACAGTTCGCTGTCTGTATCCAGATGTGCGATGATCTTTATAATTCTGGCGGTGTTTACAAAGCGGATATCATTCAGAAACATCACGGACGGCTTTGTCATATTGCCGATCCTTCCAAGTCTCATCAAGTGCTTCTTCCCGTTCGGATTGTCATACGGATCATAAGCTGTATCATACTGCACGGCATTGCTGGTCATCGGGATCACCAATGCCTTTTTTCCGTACATGTTCATGATCATTGCAAAATGCTGGTAGCCGATCTCATGAAGATATGCCTGTCCGAAATCCATGTAGCATATATCCCCGATCAGCGGATGCATGCCCAGGTTTTCCCCGCTTGTATACATATGCCGCTGCGTCCAGTTGGCTTCTGAGATCAGGCTCTCCTCAAAATGAGCATCATTCATCTGCTCATAGACTGTTTTCCGGTTCTCCAGATAGTTTTTCCAAAGATCACCATCCTCGATCGGACTCTGCTGAATAAACTGCCGTTTGCTGTTGTTTTCCATATCTATGCCTTCTTTCTTCAAAGGCATCGTACTGCAGCATTTGTCAGAAAAGTTCATTTTGGGACTGACTTTCATTCCGTTAAAAAAGCACTGAACTGCTTTCAATCTTCGCGATAAGCATTCAGTGCTTCTTCATAGTAGGTATACAGCTGTTTTTTCAAGAAGACAGGTTCAATGATCACTGCATCCTTTCCAAAGCGGGAAAAGTAATTCCGGATCTGCATCACAGAGCCGCTGAACCAGTACAGGTCACCCTCTGTCCGTACAGGGAACGGTCTGTCGAAGTAAATGACACGGAACATGTTTTTCCCCTGCTCTGTCAGTCTGACGCAGATGTGATCATCATAGACACCGGAATACTGCGGTGACTGCAGTGCCTGACGGAAGTATTCATCATTTTCCGGACGGTAAGCACAGACCTCTCTGTTTACAACAGAGGCGCTGATCAGGCGGGAGATACGGAAGGTATAGCATTTGCCTTCAGGATCCTCTGCCAGAAGATAGTTGAACAGTTCTTCGGGAGAAGCCGCAAGATATCTTGGATAGACCGTAATGGCAGAGCGCTGTGTCCTGACACGCAGTGCGCGCTGTTTCCGGATCGCAGTACTGATCGTACTGCAGAGGTCCTTATAGTAGATGCGTTCTCTTTTGTACTGCGGCATCTCAAAATATGACTCCAGCATATTCCTGAAATATTCCGAAAACGACAGTCCGTACTCTGCAGAAATCCGGTCGATCTCCTCCAGCTTATCTTCATTAAACGAATACTTCGTCGGCTTGACAGCGATATGCCTGTTTGTTTTCTGTTTCCGCTCAGTTTCTTTCGGCATATTCATCAGCCGGACGATCTCCTGTGCCTTGCGGCGTCCTTCCTTTTCATCTGTGCCGATCACCTGTTCGACCCGGCCGATCAGATCACTGTAGCTGTCCGAATACGCATCAAAGTAATTGGAAATGACAGTATTCAGAAATTCATTGATATTCGGTTCCCCGTTGTTTTTCAGTTTCCCGTATACACGGATATCATCCGTGATCCTGTTATAAAGCCGTTCTGTGACATTGATCGTTATTTTTTCTGTGTATTCCATATCACCATTATATATGAATACCCTGATTTATGATTCAATTATCAGCTGATTATTGATAATTTATGCATATTTTCCATATATTTTGGGGAATAAAAATTATTTAAAGCAAGCATATTATTTGCCCCATATATCAGTTATGATATCGCTGTCGGGGAAATCACCTGCTGATCATCAGATGAGGGTCAGTATTCCTTGATATAATAAATACCGGATATTGATCAGATTCTGCATACATTTCAGACAATGCTGAGAAACCCCGGAACGGAGGATACAAATATGATGACTGAAGAAAAAACAATCGATGAACTGGAAGAAGAAGCAGTTGACGGAAATGAAGAAGCCGCACGTCAGCTTTATGAAATGTTCCGGGACTCTGACCCTGAAAGAGCCGCATACTGGCACAGCATGATCAAAGAGACTCCCCATATGGAGGATGAACAGGACACGGAAGAAGAAGCAGCCATCTCTGCCGGTTCTTCTGAAAGCACTGTGTTTGCCCGCTGGCATCAGGACTATGTATCCGGTACAGCGGCCAGACTTCCCGTCAGGGAACTGATGTCCCGCATGAATGACGGTGATCCGTTCTCAGCTCTGATACTCGGAGACATGTTTGAAGAAGAAAGGCTCCGTTTCTATTCAGCTGCCGAAAAGAATCTTGAGGCCCATGCATCGGATGCTTCGATCGGCAAAATTCTCTACCGTCTGAATATCAGTCTCGGTGATCTGTACAGGAATATGAAAACCGGAAACCTGACAGAAAACCGTGCACTGGCGTTCCGTTATTATTCCAACGCGGCAGAACTCCGTGCTTCAGAGGAAGACGAACACAGGTTCGATCGTCTGATCGACTGCTATCAGAACGGGATCGGATGTACGGCAGACCCTAATAAAGCAAGAGAACTGATGAAAAAACGCGCATATGTGTCAGGACCGGAAGTGATGCTTGCAATGGCCGATGAATATGCCCGTACCGGTTCCAGGATTGAAGAAGCCGAAATGCTGCAGCAGTGTGATGCATCAGCCGGTGAAAACGATCTGCTGTGCAAAGCAGCCGCACGCTTCAGACTTTCTGAATACGGTATGCCCGGTGCAGACGGAGCTGTTCCGTCTGCAGTTCAGGAGATTCTGAACATTGCCTCATACAGACCGGATCAGGATACACTTCAGAAATATATGAACAGCAGTATGCTTGCGGAATTCCTTTCCAAAGCAGACAGCCTGCTGGACAATGCATCTCTTGACCGTGAGCACATCAATGATATTGCGCTGATGCATATCCGCTGTGTTCACCCCGTCAATATGGATGCTTATAACGAATACCTGCGCTGCTGCAGGATCGCTGCAGAAGCAGGCTTTGCTGAAGCAGAAGAAAAGCAGCGTGCCGTTATAAAGGATATTGAAGCAGGCTATCCCGGACAGAACGATGCTGAAAATATCAGAAAAGCAGATATCCTGACCGAATATTACAGAGGAATACAGGATGATACATCTGCCTTCAGATGGATGCTGGAAAGTGTTTCAGCAGGAAAAAAGATCTCTTCAGAAGAACTTCGTCAGATCCAGGAGCAGGCTCAGACCTTCTCACAGTCAGAGTTCCCCTTCCCGGCCCATATCTGCAATATGCTCGTCAAGCTGTACGAATGGACTGATGATAAAGAGCAGGCTTTCATCTGGAGTGCCCGCGGCGCGGTGCAGGAAGATCCTGAAGCACAGTATCAGTACGCGCTCCTGCTGAAGGAGACCGGGAAAGGTGATCCTCAGGAGATCTTCAGACTGATGCTGTCGAGCGCAAAGAACGGCTATACACCTGCTTATGAAAAAACAGCTGAGTTCTATGAAGAAGGTTATGGAACAGAACAGGATCTGAACGCAGCTGAGAACTGGTATACACAGGCTATCTCGAGCGGTGCGGCTGTCTGGAAGCGGCTGGCAGAGCTCATGATCAGACTGGGCATGAAACTCGAGGCAGTTAATGTACTGGATCGCATGCCTGAGAAAGACGATGAAACCTATACACTCATGGCAGATCTGTGTGAAGAACTCGGAAATCCCGGAAGAGCTGAAAGCCTTATTTCGGTGCCTGCCAACCGTGGTTATGTTCCTGCAATGCTGAAATTTGCCCAAATTGGAAGAGCGCACGGGAAACCCGGCATGTGTGCAAACTGGTACAGGAGAGCAGCAGAAGAACAGAACGATCCGGAAGGCATGCTGCATTATGCGGAATGCCTGCAGGATGGCTATGGAGTCTCCTGCAATCTCAGCATGGCTCTGCAGTACTACATGAAAGCAGCAGCTGAAGGTGTCAAAGAAGCGTATTATCCGATCGCTCAGCTGTTTGAAAGCGGCAAAGCAAGTGACTCTGACCGTTCCAGATGCCTGGCATGGTATGTCAAGGCAGCCAACAGCGGTAATGCAGATGCGATGTACAAAGTCGGCATGATGTGCCTGGAAGGCGTTTATGCTGACCAGAATACAGAGCTTGCCCTGAAATGGCTCGAGCTTGCGGCAGATGCCGGAAGTGTCAGCGCGCTGGAAGAACTCGGAGATCTCTGGTCTGCAGGCAGTCAGCCTGAGGAAAACTACAGCAAAGCGATCAATTATCTTGTCGCCGCAACCAAGAAAGGCAGCGACAGGGCAATGTATCTGCTTGGCAGAACATATGCGAAACCAACTTCATTCCAGGATCTTGCCCTTGCACGCTCCTGCTATGAAACAGCAGCTTATGCAGAAGACATGGACGCCATCAGAGCTCTGGCTGACATGTATTCCAAAGGCATCGGCGGTGAAAAGGACAGCAGGAAGGCTGCTGAACTGAGGACGAAAATACTGGCTGACGACGGATCCAGAATTGCGGAAAATGCTGTCGCCAAAGGCCAGAAGATCTATGAACAGGTCATTGCCAAGGGAAACGAAGGCGTTGATATGGTCCTTGACAAAGTCAATGACTTCCTTGATGACGATCAGAAGAACAACGATGGTGTAGCAGGATGGCTGAAAG
>CAMOPG010000123.1:0-7965 GCA_946622165.1 uncultured Erysipelotrichaceae bacterium | reverse complement strand
TCTCATCGACCAGGTGTCCCTTGGTCTTGCTGTAAACGGAAACGGTGATGCCGGGGTTCTTGTTGGACAGGTTGTCCGTGCTGATCACGATGTCAGACTTTTCCGGATCCTCCATGGATGACAGATAGAAGTAATGGCCTTCGACCGTCAGTCCTTCATAGATCTCGCTTTCCTGTGCGATCACCTGTGAGTCAGCTGTGCTCACAGCTGCTGTGATGTATCCTGTCCGGGCGTGATTAGTTTCAAGGAATTCCTGCAGTACCCAGTACATATCCGTGTAGGACTCGTCGGAAAGGTTCGTTGAAGTAACGAGAACGATATAGTCTTCATTGTCCCTGACCGTATTCAGGTAGGTGTCATAATCCGTGATGTTCATCAATGCGGGCTCACCGTCACGGTAGATCTGATTCCACAGATCATAGTGTGTGGACGATATGCTTTCCAGTCCGTTCATAACGGCAAAGTTCTGATTGATCCAGTGCGTATCATCTCCCTGAAGTCCTTCCAGGTCATAGATCGGATCATATTTCGTCATGAGTTCCCTTGCCAGGGCAGGCACGACGGGATTGAGGTTTCCCGCTGCCTTCTGGCTGCTGATATACCGGTCATAGTTGCGGAACTGGTATCTTGTGTTGACCAGGTCGATCATCGCTGTCATGTAGTTCATGGCAGACAGGGCAGTCACCACCGCAAGCGCTGCCTTGCATGGGATTTCGAACCTGCCGGTATCCATGATCAGCGCAAGTGATGATATGATGCCGGCGATCAGGAATACAGTCGCCCCGAACATAGAGCGTGAAAAGTTGATATAGACCGGTGAGAGGATCATTGCGTATACCGCCGCAAAAGAACAGAATGCAAACAGCAGCGGAATATACAGCTTCTTTTTGTCTGCAGCTGTAATGCCGGCAATGGTGATCACTGCCGCAAAGATCAGCCATAATGTGCGCATGCCCGTATCACCGGATCCGCTGATGACGATCGAAGCTTCATAAGCTGCGATGAACAGACTGGACAGTCCGTTTCTTTCCGGGAAGCTCAGCATGCGGACCGCATTGCCGGGAGCTTTTACCATCATGAGAAGACCGATCAGGGCACCGGCAAGACCGGCGAACATATGAACGCCGGGTTTTTCATGATCCAGCACGATGCTTTTGAAGATCATGCCCAGCATGAACAGCACCATGGCTCCGGCTGTATTCTCGTTGGTCCATCCGGCAGGAATGCCGCAGAGGAAACAGAGTACGGCATACGGGATGCCATGAGGACCGTTTGATCTGTAAGGAACCAGGAACGTCATGATCAGGGTGGTCATCCAGAGATAATTGAATGAACCTGTCTGCCACAAAACCGTCTCTCCGAACATCGGTACATACAGAAATACCAATGCGGCAGATACACCCAGCAAAAACGGCACATGTTTTCCGGAGGGCTTTGCATGGAAGACGATCAGAATGATCAGCCAGACAAATACAAGGGAATTGCACAGCTGGAAAAGGAACCTGGGAAGCGCCAGGGAAATACGGGCCAGGATATGGGCAACTGAGCGTCCGCTCCAGGTCATGTACTGTTCATATTCTCTTGCAAAGATATCGAGCAGTCCGTTTGACTGGCTGTAGATGAAGTCATCCGCAATCTTCTTTGTAAACAGATTCATGAGCAGGATCAGAACAAGGATCAGGATCAATACAAACCTGTTTTTCTTCCGTTCTGTGCTGAATAATGATATGACCGCTTTCATAATGATTCCTTTCCTCAATATGACATCATTATAAATAGGAAGGCAAAAGCGGGTCAATTGATGACGGAACTGTTTGCCTGAATGGACTTTCTTTCAGATACCGATTTTTGTATCATTAAAGAAGAAAACGGTTTGTTGAGGAGGCTGTATGTCTGAAAAATATGATTATCTGATCGTTGGATCCGGATTGTGCGGAGCTGTTTTTGCAAGGGAAGCTGTCAAAGCAGGAAAGAAAGTCCTGGTGGTTGAAAAGCGTTCCCATATCGGCGGCAACATTTATACAAAAGAAGTAGAGGGCATCAATGTCCATGAATACGGAGCCCATATCTTCCATACAAACAACAAGGAAGTATGGCAGTATGTCAATCAGTATGCGGAGTTCAACAGATATACGAACAGTCCCGTTGCCAATTATCACGGAGAACTGTACTCCCTGCCGTTCAACATGTATACGTTCAACAAAATGTGGGGCGTTGTAACGCCGCAGGAAGCAGCGGACAAGATCGAAGAACAGAAAAAGGAAGCAGGCATCCGTGAACCGAAGAACCTGGAAGAACAGGCGATCTCCCTTGTCGGAACGGACATCTATGAAAAGCTTGTCAAAGGCTATACGGAAAAGCAGTGGGGCAGACCCTGCACGGAACTGCCGGCTTTTATCATTAAAAGACTGCCTGTCAGACTGACCTTTGATAATAACTATTTCAACGCCCTGTACCAGGGCATCCCGATCGGCGGCTACACAAAGATGATCGAACAGATGCTGGACGGGATCGAAGTCAGACTGGATACCGACTATCTGGAGCACAGAGAAGAACTGGACGCACTGGCGGATAAGGTCTTCTATACCGGACCAATCGACGCGTATTTCAACTATGAACTGGGCTATCTGCAGTTCAGAAGCGTCCGCTTCGAAACAGAAGTCCTGGATATGCCCAACTATCAGGGCAACGCAGTCATCAACTATACAGACAGGGAAACACCGTATACACGCATTATCGAACACAAGCATTTTGAGTTCGGAACACAACCTAAGACCGTGATCAGCAGAGAGTATTCCAGTGAATGGAAGATCGGAGATGAACCGTTCTATCCGGTCAATGACGAACGCAACAGCAGGCTTTACAGTGAATACAGAACACTGGCTGATCAGAAGGAAGATGTGATCTTCGGCGGAAGGCTCGGAGAATACAAGTACTACGACATGGACCAGGCAGTTGCCAGAACACTGGAGATCTGCAGACAGGAATTCTGAATCCGTGATATTCGAAATAACGGATATAATAGACGCATGCACCGGACAGATAAAAGGAGACTGATATGAGCACATTGATGAAAGCACTGAAGACAGCAGTTCTTGATGATTCTGAAAGCATCATGGTGACGGATGATGATGTTTTTCTGATCCAGAACCGGCTGCTGGTCATGCTTGATGATGTTCTTGATGTCTGCAGAAAATACGATATTCCGTATCAGATGGGAGGAGGCTCCGCCCTTGGTACGGTCAGACATCACGGTTTTATCCCGTGGGACGATGATATCGACATCAACATGATGCGTGCGGACGCAGAACGTTTTCTGCCGCTGTTCAAGGAAGCGTGCGGTGAAAAATATCTGGTGATCGCTCCGGGCGACCATGACAATACATACCTGATGATCCATATCATTTCCAAAGACGTGCGGGCAAGAGGGATCATGCAGCCGGCATCCGATCAGTGGGGCATCTGCCTTGATATTTTCCTGATCGAAAATACACCGGACAATGCCGTGCTCAGAAAGATGCACGGAGCGGCCTGCATGGGATACAGGTATGTCCTGTCCTGTCTGCGTTTTCTGCGCAACAGAGAGGAACTGGAAGCCCTCGGCAGGAAACAGAAGCAGGGAGATCTTGCAAAGATCATCAGACGGCGTCTGAATGTTTCAAAACTGTTATCTGTCATACCGATCGACACCTGGAACAAAGCTGCGGATAAATGCATGAAGATGTGCAGAAATGTGAATTCAAAACTCGTATCCATCCCGGCAGGTCAGAAACAGTATTTCGGTGAAATGTATGAGCGCAGTCTGTTCGCAGAATCGACAGAAATGGAGTTTGAAGGCAGACGCGTAAAGATCACAGCAGACTATGATCAGTATCTGAAAAAACTGTATGGGGATTATATGCAGATCCCTCCGAAAGAAAAACGAGAAGTGCATGTACTCAGGGAACTTGACCGCGATGCACTTGAACAGTACAGAAATATCAGGAGACCAAAGATATGAATATAGCAGTCATTTTTGCAGGCGGGTCCGGCCAGAGAATGCACAGCAAAGACAAACCGAAGCAGTTTCTGATGGTGCACGGCAAACCGATCATCGTTCATACGATCGAGCACTTCCAGAACCATCCGGATATTGACGGGATCATTGTATCCTGCATTGCGGACTGGATCCCTTATATGGAAGAAATGCAGTTCCGCTACAGACTCGACAAGATCAAAAAGATCGTACCGGGCGGTACGACAGGACAGCTGTCGATCTACAACGGACTGAAAGCAGCCGCAGAGGTATACGGAAACGGGAATCATATCGTACTGATCCATGACGGCGTACGTCCGCTGATCACGCAGGAACTGATCACCGATAATATTGCATGCGTCAAACAATACGGCTCAGCCATTACCTGCGGTCCGGCAAAGGAGACCGTGATCCTGGTCGACCCTGATGACTGCGTGACATCAGTTGTTGAACGCCGTGAATCATTGATCGCCAAAGCGCCTCAGTCATTCCTGCTGAACGAAGTGCTGGAGGCAGAGGAACGTGCGATCAGTGAGGGGCTGACCCAGATGATCGATACATGCACATTGATGAACCACTACGGAAAACAGCTTCATATCGTGCATGGCAACTATGAAAATGCCAAGATCACGACACCTGAAGATTTCTATATGTTCAGGGCGATCTATGACGCCCGTGAAAATGAACAGCTTCAGCCGGCGGAATTATGATGAAACAGAGATTGCTGAATGAAGATGCGGCTGCCGTTCTGGAAGGGGTCGGTTTTGAACCGTTCTGCGGCAGTACGGTATTTATTACAGGCGGTACAGGGCTGATCGGTCAGCTGCTTGTACGCGCATTTCTGAAATACAACAAGGAACAGGGCGGCAATGTCCGTCTGGTGCTTGCCGTCAGAAACCGGGAAAAGGCAGAGCGTCTGTTCCCTGGGAATCAAGAGATCACTTATATCACTTCGGATATCCGTGAACTGAAGCCGGAAGATATGGGGATCGATTATGTGATCCACTGTGCCAGCCCGACATCCAGCCGGGATTTTGTGCAGCGCCCGCTTGAAACGATCCTGACAGCGGTCGAAGGCACAAGAAATGTGCTGGAATTTGCACGGTTGAACAATGTCCGTTCCATGGTTTTTTTGTCGACGATGGAGGTGTACGGCACGCCATCCGATGATCATAAGATCACGGAGGAGTCCGGTACAGATCTGAATACGATGGCTGTGCGCTCCTCCTATCCCGAAAGCAAGCGCCTGTGTGAAGCGATGTGTGCCGCATACTGCTCAGAGTACGGCGTACCGGTCAAGGTGCTCCGGCTGACGCAGACATTCGGTCCGGGTGTTTCCTATGATGACGGCAGGGTGTTTGCGGAAATGTCACGTTGCGCGATCGAACGGAAAAACATCGTCTTGAAAACAAAGGGCGATACAAAGCGTTCCTATCTGTATCTTGCGGACGCTGTCACGGCGATCCTGACCGTGCTGCTCAAAGGCAGGGATCAGGAAGCGTACAATGCCGCAAACGAAAGCACGTACTGTTCCATCCTGGAAATGGCGCAGATGGTCGCGGAAGATGTGTGCAGCGGAGAGATCGGTGTGGTCATTGAAGCGGATGGACAGTCTGCGGCACTCGGCTATGCGCCTGTGCTTCATATGAATCTTTCTGTCAGAAAGCTGATGGATCTGGGGTGGAGACCTACGCTGGATCTGCCGGATATGTTCCGGAAGACGATACAGTATATGCAGGCTGACAGGGATGAGGAGGATCAGTCATGAAAAATATAGTGCTTGTTGGATTGCAGTATGACAACAATATCGGCGATCAGGCGATCTTTTATGCGACCAGATGTCTGCTCGACGAAGTGCTGAAAGACTATCCTGATGAGGAGATCGAGATCCGCTGTATGGATATGGTCGGCAGATCTGAGATGGGTGTCAACCCGATCAAAGGAAAAGTGGAGTCAAAGCAGTCTCCGGTTTATCTCAGTCTTGTGCGCTTTGCCAAAAAGATCCGGACACTGCGCAAATATGCGAACCATTATTCACTGTTCAAGCTCAGTGTTTCAAAAAAGGAATACGAGAAGGTCGAGCAGATGTCCATACTGAACTGTTCCCAGCATTTTGATGAAAATACAGTCGGCGTATTGTTCACTGGCGGCGGCATCATCAAGTTCCATAAGCAGATGTTCCATGTATATATGCGCACGATCATCAATTATGCGCATGAACGGAATATCCCCGTCATGATATCTGCGGCAGGCATCGAAGGATATGATGAAAAGGATCAGCGCTGCATCGCACTGAAGCAGGCGCTGACATGCAGCAGCGTCAAGGTGATCACGACACGTGATGATCTTTCTAATCTTGAAAAGTACTGCGGAGGCTCCTCTCAGGTGATCGCCCAGGTAGCGGATCCTGCCTGCAGCCTGTCACGCTTCATTCCGGCTGCTGAACATACAGAACGCCGAAAAGTTGTCGGGATCTGCCTGATCCGTCCGGAGATCTTTGATGATTACGGGATCAAGGTCAGCGAAAAAGAACTGTTCGAGCTCTGGAAGACACTGTATCTGAAGATCACTGCTGCCGGTGATGCATGCAGGTTCTTCATTACAGGAACCGTACCCGATCAGAAAACAATGGAAAAGTTCCGTGAATATCTTTGCGTCAAAACACCGGCAGACGCGTCTGTCTTCTGTCCGCGTCCGATGTCTGTCAAAGACCTCACGGATATCATTACAGGATGCGATGCTGTGATCGCTTCACGCCTGCATGCCAGCATCATTGCATATGCGTACCGTGTTCCGTGCACGGCGCTGGTATGGAATGTCAAGCAGCGTATCTTCGGAAAGGTCATCGGTCATCCGGAACGCTTTATCGAACGGGAACACTTCAATGCAGATGAGATCCTGGAACTGCTGAAGAAAGCATCCGAAGAAGGATATGATGAACAGCGCAGAAGTGAATACTGCGCGACGACCGGGAACTATATATCCCGGTTTATCCATGACCATGTAATGCAGGGTAATTATGAAAAAGACTGAAAGCTTATCGACATTTGATCTGTTCAAGCATCTGGAATCCGGCAATACCGTTTCTGTCAGTGATGAAGAACTGAAGCTGATGCAGGAATATCTCACGGACATGCTGGAGGATATCAGTACGGTATGTGAGGAAAACGGGTTTTTCTATACACTTGGCGGCGGAAGCGCATTAGGCGCTGTTCGTCATCACGGGTTCATTCCCTGGGATGACGATGTGGACGTCAATATGCCAAGAAAGGACCTGGATGGCTTTGTCGCCAGGATGGAAGAAAAATTTCCTGATAAGTACTGGGTGAGAACACCGCAGAAGACGGATAATTACGGCCTTCTGATGGTGCAGATCCGCCGCAAAGGAACAAGTGTCAGGACAAGAGACGATTACTGGAATGAGGAATGCGGTCTCAGCATTGATATATTCCCGGTTGAAAACACCTATGACAGCAGATTCCTCCGATTGATCCATGAAGCGGGCTGCTACTATTACGGATTCGCCGTATCCTGCAGAAAATTCTACCGTGACAGGGATTGGCTGAATTCACTGGCAGAAGGAAATGAACAGGTAAAGTCTGTGTTCGGCAAAAAAATACTGATCGGAAAACTCCTGTCCTGGAGATCTCTCGATCAGTGGGTACGCAAAGCAGACCGCTGGTACGCGATGTGCAAAGATGAACATTCAAAGATGGTCGTCATTCCTTCCGGAAGAAAACACTTCAAGGAACTGTATCTCAGAAGCGATCTTCTGGAAAGCGTCATGAGTCCGTTCGGAAAGCTGAACGTACGGATACCCAAGGGCTTTGACTTCTATCTGACAAAGCTGTACGGCGATTACATGAAGCTTCCGAAGAAGGAAGACATTGAGCAGCACAAGTATTACAAACCGTTTGTGCTCTGAGCAGGGCTGCGGCCCATCAGCTTCA
>CAMOPG010000122.1:0-8013 GCA_946622165.1 uncultured Erysipelotrichaceae bacterium | reverse complement strand
AAAAAACGGTCGGTTTGCACAATGAGCCACATCGTGCACGATCGTATCCGCAGCTGTTTGAATGAAAAGGGAAACAGGGAACATATTCTGAATACTGGATTGCAGCAAACAGTAATTGGGATTGCAGATGTTTCCTGGAAATGGGGTGTTTTAAAACTGCTTGAATCGTTCGGATCGGTACATGTCTGAAATGTCGTATCGATCGGATACAGTGAATCCGTGTTTTTCAGTATTGCGTCTTTGCTGCATGCATAACAAAGCATGTCTTGTATATTTGAGTGTTGTATAATAATGCTATGAAAATCAAAGAACTTCGGCCTTCACAAATATTTCAGGCAGTACTTCTGTTCTGCTTTTTTGTGTTCTTTCTGATCATCAGCAGATGGGCTCCGGTAGCCGGTGATGACTGGGGATATGCTTTAGGCGGCAGATGGAATAATCCGTTCATGAAAGCTGTTCAGTTTTACTTTATATGGTCAGGACGTTTTTTCAGTGAACTCTGGGGATTTCTGATTGCTGACAGAAAGTATCTTTGGAATCTGATCAATCCGCTGATCTTTACCGGTATCCTTTATTATCTGATCAAAGCTGCCGGAACAAAACGTCATCCTTATCTGACTCCGCTTACAGGCGCTGCACTCGTCATCAGCGTGCCGAACAATCTGCGGAAGCAGACATATACATGGATCATGGGAACGACATATGTGATCCCGCTGCTTCTTTTCCTGATCTGTTTTGTGCTTGTCCGCAGACTGATCTTCAAGGATGATCTGAAGCAGTATCACAAAGTACTGATCGGCATTCTGTCTTTCATGATTCCGCTGTATATGGAAAACGCTGCTGCCATGCTGTGCGGTTTCTGGCTGCTCGTTTGTCTGTATGCATATATCACCAAAAACAAACATCTCAAACTGATCGTTCTTTGTACTGTGATCAGTATGATCAGTACACTGATCATTAAGTTTTCTCCCGGTGCCGCAATGCGTTCAGAAGGCGAACATGCATGGTTCCTTGCATTGTCATTGTTTGAAAAGATCAGATATAACTGGGGTTACTTTGTATACTACACATTCATGAACCCTAACTGGCTGATCTTCCTGCTCAGTGTGATCATGGTATTGTTCGTCCAAAGATCTGCCAAAGGCAAAGAACGCGTCATACTGACAGCAGTTTTCGCATGGGGAATCATTCAGTCACTGGCAGCTCTTTCCTTCAGATATCTTGGAACAGAGATCATGTCTGTATTCATTGATATTGAAACACCCGGAAGCCTGATCCTGAATACCATGATGTACACACTGTTTACCGCAGCACTGTTCTGGACAGTATATCGCTTTGTCAGGGAAGAGGAACGCAAATGGACACTGATATGCCTGCTCTTCTGTGCAGGAGGGGCAGATCTGATCATGCTGATCAGTCCGATATTTGATGCCAGAAGCAGTATCTACACAGTCTTTATGTTTATCCTCTTCACGATGATGATGCTGGAAGAACTGCAGACGGAAAAGCGCACAGCATATGTGCTTGCCGGAGCTGCAGTATGTTTAGGGCTGTATTACAGTTACCACTATTTCTTTATCTACAGGATGGTCAATCTGATCAATCAGAAAAGAATGGCACAGCTGACATATTATGCAGCGAATCCGGATGACAAAGATGCATATATACTTGCTTATCCCGTGGACTGGGTACATTCTGCTGATGTTGTAGAAGGCGATACGTATCATGAGGAATACTTCAAGACATATTACGGCCTGCAGCAGGATGTGAAGCTGAACTTCTATTACCTTCCCGAGTATACAGAGGAGGCAATTCTGCATGGCTGAGATCGTATTGAAAAACATTGTCAGGAGTGTAGGCGGACGCGTGATCCTGAATGATGTCAGCCTCGCTGTCAATGACGGAGAATGCCTGGCAATCGTCGGACCTTCCGGAGCAGGCAAAACAACACTGCTCAGAATCGTGTCCGGGCTGGATCAGGCAGACAGCGGAACGATCCTGATCGGGTCAAAGGACTGTACAAAGCTGCCTGCATACCAGCGCGGTGTATCAATGATCTTTCAGAATGCTGCTTTATTCCCGCATACAAAGGTCAGGGATAATATTCTGTATGGTGTTCATGGGAAAATCACGGAAGAGCAGCTGCAGGAGACAGCACGACTGATGTCTGTCTCACAGCTTCTGGATCGTTATCCGGAGGGTCTGTCTGCAGGTGAAAAACAACGTGTCGGCATCGCCCGTGCATTGGTCCGCAAACCGCTGGTACTGCTGCTGGATGAACCGTTCAGCAGTCTTGATGCACGGCTCAAGGAACAGATGCGTGACGAAATGATGACGATCCACAAACAGCTTGGCATGACAATGATCTCCGTTACACATGATCAGAGTGAAGCCATGGCTATGGGAGACAGGATCGCTGTTATGAAAGACGGCGGGATCATTGCCTGTGATGTGCCGAAAAAACTGTACGATGATCCTGATGACATCGAAACAGCCTCATTCTTCGGCGTACCGCAGATCAATCTGTTCAGCCGGGGTGACGAAATCGTCGGTATCCGTCCTGAGTGTCTGAAAGAGGGCGGAAACGAACAGGGGTTCGTATCCGCATGTACTGAGGATGGATACAGGTATTTTGTAACATTGTTATGGAAAACAGAAACACTTATGATGATCTCAGATCATAAATATGACGCAGGACAGATCATTTCATTCGGATGGGATACTGACAAGGAAATGATCTTTGATAAGAATAGTGGAAAGAGGAAACGATTATGATCAAGACCGGATCTCCGCACAGAAGCAGACACAGACTCAGAACAGACCGCCGAAATGCATACTACAAATGTCTTGCATGCGGCTATATCTATCATCAGGCCGGCGAACCGGTACGTTTTCGTGACCTTCCGGCAGACTGGACATGTCCTGTCTGCGGCGGCGCAAAAAAAGGATTTATCAGGCTTCACCGTTATACAGGTGAACAGAACACAGAGCACACTGTGCTCTGATCCGGCAGTTATGCTATAATTGCTTGGATACAGGAGAACTTATGGAGCAGTGCAGACATGTAGCAATCATTATGGATGGAAACGGCAGATGGGCTAAGGCTCAGGGAAAACCGCGTTCTGCCGGACATCTTGCAGGATCTGAAAATGTACGTACGATCGCTATTGCAGCAAGTGAACTTGGAATTGAGTATTTAACGCTGTACGCTTTTTCAACGGAAAACTGGAAGCGTTCAAAGGATGAAGTAGGTTATCTGATGAAACTGCCTGCTGTTTTCTTTGATAAATATATGAAGGAACTGATCGAGCGCGGATTCAGGATCCGTATTATCGGTGAGCTGGATGCGCTGCCGCCGGATACCAGAGCAGTTATGGAGAAGGCTGAACGCGATTCAGCCATGAATACGAAGCTCAGCCTGAATATTGCCATGAACTATGGATCTCAGAGGGAGATCGCTCTTGCGGCAGGTGCATTTGCCAAGGACGTTCTGGCAGGAAAAGCTGATCCGGATATTGAACCGGAAGATTTCGAAAAATATCTGATGACAAAGGATTTCCCGCCGGTCGATCTGCTGATCCGTACGAGCGGGGAACAGCGCATATCCAATTATCTGCTGTGGCAGATCGCATATGCAGAGCTTGAGTTTGTTCCTGAGGCATGGCCTGAATTTACTCCGGAAGTACTCAAAAGGTGCCTGGATGAATACTATCACCGTGACCGCAGATTTGGAGGCGTGAAATCATGAGTAAAAAAATGCTGATCAGAATTCTGACCGGACTGGCAATCATAGCCTGTGTGCTTCCTCCGATCCTGCTTGGCGGAATACCGATGGAATGTCTGATTGCCTTTGTTGCGGCCTGCTCGGCATATGAGATCTCTTCCATGTGTGATCAGAAACCGCATTATGTCAGAACAGCACTGCTGTTTGCTGTGATCGAACTGATGGGACACATTGATGACCTGCAGATACCGTTCGCGGCCGCACTGTTCATGATCCTGCTGTTTCTAGCCCATTACGGTGATAAGAATTTCAATGAAGATATGGTTGCCTATACATTTATGACAGGTATGATCATGGTGTTTGCGATCCATGGCATTACCCGTATTTATGCAGTCCAGAAGGGATGGGGCATGATGTTTGTAGCTTTTGCAACCTATCTGTGCGATACCGGCGCTTATTTTTTCGGTTCTTTTTTCGGAAAGCATAAAATGGCACCGCTGATCTCTCCGAATAAAACATGGGAAGGTGCTGTCGGAGGATATCTGGCCGGCGCCATTGGATCATATCTCTGGGGACGATATTTATGTCCTGCATTCCCGGCAGAACTGGTGCTTTGCGGAGCATTGATACTTCCTGCAGTCGGCGAGATCGGAGATCTGGCATTCTCATCGATCAAGCGCAGGTTCGGAATCAAGGATTTTGGATCACTGCTGCCCGGACATGGCGGCGTACTGGATCGTGTCGATTCACTGCTGTTCTGCCTGATGGTCTTTAACGGACTGATCCTGTTGTGGGGGTTAAAATGAAACGAATCGTACTGCTGGGAGCCAGCGGATCTATCGGTCTTCAGACTGTTGATGTGATCCGTCAGCACCCTGACCTATATGAATTAAAAGCATACAGCGTCGGCAAAAATATCGATGCTTTGAGAAAACTTCTTTCCGAGTATCCTGTGGATACTGTCTGTGTACAGCAGGAAGCTGATGCAGAAATGCTGAAAACAGAGTATCCATCCGTCAGGATCCTCTGCGGGGATGATGGTCTGCTCGAACTTGCTGAACGGAATGACTATGATGTTCTTGTCAATGCACTGGTCGGTTATGCAGGCTTTGCGCCGACCATGTCCGCAATCAAAACGAAACATGATGTTGCGCTGGCAAATAAAGAAACACTGGTTGTAGGCGGCGAACTTGTTAAACGCGCACTGCGTAAATACGGCGTCAGCCTCTATCCGATCGACAGTGAGCATTCTGCTGTATTTCAGTGCCTGCAGGGCAATAAAAAAGAACAGGTTAAGCGCCTGATCATCACAGCGAGCGGCGGAAGCTTCCGGAATCTGAAACGGGAAGAACTGAAGAATGTCACTGTAGAACAGGCACTGGCGCATCCTAACTGGTCCATGGGACCGAAGATCACGATCGATTCTGCAACGATGATGAATAAGGGCTTTGAAGTAATGGAAGCTCATTGGCTCTTTGATATGCCGTATGATCAGATCGACGTACTGATGCATCAGGAAAGCGTCATCCATTCTATGGTGGAGTATATCGATCATTCCGTGATCGCACAGCTGGGTGCACCGGATATGCGTCTGCCGATCCAGTATGCACTGAGCTGGCCGGAACGCCTCACACTTGAGGAGGAACATCCGCTTGATCTTGCTGAGATCGGAATGCTGCATTTCGCCAAGGCTGATACAGAGCGTTTCCCGCTGTTGAAAGCGGCCTATGACGCCGGCAGAAAAGGCGGCAATCTTCCTGCTGTCATGAACGCTGCGAACGAAGCCGCAAATCTGGCGTTCAGAAACCATGAGATCGGCTTCCTGGATATTGAAAATATTGTGATCGGTGCATTGAAAACGGCTGTATATATGCCGGTCAATTCTCCGGAAGATCTCGAAGCAGCAGATGCCTGGGGCTGGGGATATGCACTTGAGAAAATCGAGGAACTGAAATGACGTTTATTTATTTCATTATTCTTCTCTCCATTATCATATGTATCCATGAAGGCGGACATCTGCTGGCCGCAAAGAAGTTCGGTGTTTACTGCTTTGAGTATTCATTCGGAATGGGTCCGCTGATCTGGCAGAAGCAGGGGAAAGAAACAAAATACAGCATACGTGCCATCCCGATCGGCGGCTATGTTTCCATGGCAGGCGAAACGGAATCGGATGAAGCATATCCGGATGTTGTCGTACCGGAAGGAAGACGGCTGAATGATATTGCAAAGTGGAAAAAGATCATCGTACTTCTGGCCGGAGTATTCATGAACTTCATGCTGGCCTGGCTGATCTTCTCACTGACATTGCTGCATACCGGCGCTTATGCTGATTCACCGAAAGCCATGGTCGGCAGCGTGATGGAAAACAGTCCGGCTGAAGCTGCAGGATTTGAAGCAGGGGATGTGATCGTCAGGATCACAAAAGAAGACGGAAATTCAGTGGAACCGGAAACATATCTGGATATGCAGGTGTTCCTGGCTGACAATGAAGGCGGACAGCTGAATTACAGCATTATGCGCAATGGCGAACTGCTGGAACTCACAGTCACACCTGAGTATATGCAGGAATATGAATCATATCTGATCGGCATCACAGGACCGAAGGCTGAAGTACATAACGTTAATCTTCTGAACTGCTGGCTGTACGGACTCAAAGAGATCCGCTATCTGTCAAGGATACTGATCACGACACTGCTTGCTTTATTCAGGGGATATGGCCTTGATCAGCTGAGCGGACCTGTCGGCATCTACAACGCGACAGGACAGGCAGCTTCCATGGGTATTGCCAGCTTTCTGCTGCTGATCGGTGAACTGTCACTGAATGTCGGAATATTCAATCTGCTGCCGCTTCCGGTACTGGATGGCGGACAGGTCGTCATCACTGTAGCAGAAGGCATTGCCGGCAGAGAATTAAGCACACGTATCAAAACAGGTATTATGATTGCCTGCTGGGTATTGCTGATATCCATGATGCTGTTTGTGACATGGCAGGATATCATGAAATTATTCTAGGAAAGGAGCTCATATTTATGACAACAGTATTGGTAACAGGCGGAACAGGTTATATCGGATCGCATACATGCGTATCACTGATCGAAGCAGGATATGACGTGATTGTTCTGGATAATCTTTACAATTCAAATGAAGCAGTGCTGGGAAGGATCCAGCAGATCACCGGAACACGTCCGAAGTTTTACCGGACAGATATTCTTGATCGTCAGGGCCTTGACCGTATTTTTGAAGAAAACAAGATCGATGCCGTGATCCACTTTGCAGGATATAAAGCAGTAGGTGAATCAGTACAGATTCCTCTGACATATTATGAAAACAACATCAGCGGATCAGTAAATCTTTATCAGTGCATGAAGGATCATAACTGCAAAACACTGGTATTCTCATCCAGTGCAACAGTTTACGGAGCTCCTAAATCCGTACCGATCAGTGAAGATTTTGAAACACATACGACCAATCCGTATGGTGCAACAAAATTGATGAATGAACAGATCCTTACAGATCTCTGCCATTCTGATGATGAATGGACAGTCATTCTTCTGAGATACTTCAACCCGATCGGAGCACATAAGAGCGGCCTGCTCGGTGAAGTACCGAACGGTATCCCCAATAATCTTGTACCGTATATTGCCAGAGTTGCAAACGGTCAGCTTGAATTCCTGAGAGTCTGGGGAAATGACTATCCTACACCGGACGGAACAGGTGTCCGTGACTACATTCATGTAGTTGACCTTGCAGAAGGACATATCTGCGCACTTAAGTACGCTGCTGAACATAAGGGCGTTGAAATGATCAACCTCGGAACAGGTGTCGGATACAGTGTTCTGGAAGTTCTTCATGCATATGAAAAGGCATGCGGCAAAAAACTGCCTTACAAGATCATGGAAAGACGTCCCGGTGATATTGCTACATGCTATGCGGATACAACAAAAGCAAAACGTCTGCTCGGCTGGGAAGCAAAATACGGAATTGATCAGATGTGCGAGGACTCCTGGAATTTCACGATCAAAAATCCTGACGGAATCAAATAAGCAAACAGAGACGTGTCTGATGATACGTCTTTTTCATATGGTTATGTTCTATACACATTGCAGAATAATAAGGGCTATTTATAACTTCACTGCCGAAACAGCCGGCGACAGACCCGCAGCAGTTACAATCATTCGTGCCTGGTCTCTTGATATAAAGAAACGGTACATTTGAAAAAAATATACGGATATATAAATGACCGGTACCACACAGGATACCGGTCTGCTCAGAAAGGACTTATTAACAAT
>CAMOPG010000121.1:0-8019 GCA_946622165.1 uncultured Erysipelotrichaceae bacterium | reverse complement strand
TGATACGTATTTCGGCCAGTTCTCCTGCACATGGGGACAGTGCTGGAGTGCCGGCCAGTGGACGGCCTTCAAAAACTGGTATCTGGAACACGAGGACAAACTGACCGTCAACCCTGCCATTCCCGAGGACATTGAAAACTGGGGAGACCGGTCATGGGGAAAGTACTTTGTTTACTACCTTGTGGAAACAGGCAGATATTACGTCATGCCTTATACGGCGCTTTCCACGAACTGCTCCGAGATCGGCGAGCACAACGGGCATGTCAACGCGACATACCAGGTGATGCTGATGGAATGCGATCATAAAGACTACCGGTTCCCTCTGTATCAGGACGCTGTCAAATATGATATCTTCTTCGAGCGTGTCTTTGATCCGGCAGTGACGCTGTTCTCCATCAGTTCGGATGATATCTGCATCAACCTGAACGGAAGCCATCGTGATACGATGAATAAGCCGTATCTGCTGACATCCGTCAAGGATGACAGATTCCGTCTGATCCGTTCCTTCGGCATGCAGTTAAGACCGATCGAACAGAATATACTGAAGGATATTCCGGGCAGCAGTCTGTATCTGTACCAGATCCCTTCAGACATGAAAAACGTACAGCTGAATGTAAAGCAGAACGTATCAGATGCACGCGGTGAATACGAATCATATAACTTCGGATGGAAGCGTGCACTGAAATACAGCAGAAGTGACTTTATCAGAATGATCAAAGGGATCATAGAAGGGTAATATTATGAGCACACTGTCAATTATCGTACCTGTATACAATGCGGAAAAAGAACTGCCGGAATGCCTGGATGCCATTATCTCCCAGAAAGAAGCAGACTTCGAACTGCTTCTGATCGATGATGGTTCCAAGGACAACAGCTGGCAGGTCGTACAGGAATATGCGCAGAAAGATTCGCGCATCAGAACATACCATCAGGAAAACCAGGGCATTACAGCAACCAGAAGAACAGCCGTCAATATGACCACAGGCGATTATATCTGGTTCATCGATGATGATGACATGATCGTTCCGGGTTCTATTGCAAAGCTTGTCTCTGTCCTGAATGAGAAAAAACCGGATGTACTGTGGTTCGGGTATTCCGTAGACTTCATGGAAGAGAATTACAGCTTTGTCTGTTCCCTGCCCGACTGGACATATGAACGTTCCATCGTTGCTGTGCATGACTTCTTTAAAACAGACAGCTTCAATATGTACTGGAATAAGCTGTACAAGGCAGAAATGCTGAGAGGCCACGATGAGTTCTTCCCGACAGGCAAAGACCAGTCCGGTGACCTCATCTTCAACTGTGCCGTATTCGCACATGCAAAGAAAGTCGTCACATGTTCCGATATCATTTATCACTATCAGAAACGTTCCAAAGAGACCATGGTCAACCGCTTCCTGCCTGACAGTGAAAAGATCCTGAAAGACAAGGAAGAAGGCGTCCGTTACATGATGGAAGCACTCGGTTCCCCTTCTGATCAGCTGATCGATGATTATCTGCTCAGGGAATATGAAGTCTTTGTCATCAACCTCTTCGCAGACAGCTGCCCCTACAGCAAGGATGAAAAGATCAGAATGATCCGTGACAATATCACCACTGATCATGCCAATGCAGTCATACAGAGAGCTGTTCCGTTCAATACATATTCAAAGATCTTCCGTGACGCCGCCTTATCAGGCAGTGCAAAGAAGATCTACAATACGTATTCTGCATTGAGTACGGCAAAAAATAAATTTTCCGGACTGTATAAAACATTCCGGAAAACCATTTACCGCGGTAAGTGAATCTGGAAACAGGTTCACTTTTTCTTTTTCAGTTTTTTCCTGATATCCGTTCCGACTTTGTCTGTCAGTTCCTTCATGCCTAGATATGACAGTCTTGCCCATGAGGTTGCTCTGACATTGTAGCGGGTGACCTGTTCCTTGTTGGAAGGCTGTGTGTTCTTTTCAACAGCTGTCAGGTCATAGAGATAGATCTCTTTGCCGGGAATATCATTGGTCAGGTTGATCTCCTGCGGTCTCATTCTGAGGCCGTAGGTTCTGATCACGTGATAATTCAGTTTGTTTGTGGAAGCCATGTAGCGGTAATATCCGTAATTGGACCTTGCGGCATTCAGATCCATCAATACACGTTCACCCTGGTATTCAAAGGAGAACTGTTCATCAGGTTCACGTTCGAAGAATGCATCATAATGCACACAGTGCTCCGGAGCATACATTCTGAATTCCTTCTGTCCCTTTGCAAGGCAGACCTGGAAATCCGTTCCGGCAGCTTTGTAGTTCTCTCCGATCTCCTGTGTATTGGTGCTGTATGCGTGATACGGGTGTACCAGGTATTTGTTTTCACTGGTCACAAAACCCGTAAAGTATCTGAGCCAGGATCTCTGGTCCCAGGAATAGGAATAATCCGCCATCCTGAAGGGCTTTTCAAACTCCTGGTGGGAAAGGTACCATTCATGGAACTCATTCCACATCCGTTTTGTCCAAACCTGTCCCCATGACTGTGCGACCTGCATCAGATAGGTATCGCTTCCGTTGTATTCCGGTTCAAAGAATCTGCCGTTCTGCGGATATACATGGAATCTGTACAGGGAAATACCGACGATCTCAGGATACTGCTCATATGTTTCGATCGCCAGTTTTGTATACAGGAAATAGCTGTCGGAAACGATGATGTCATCCTCCAGCATGACCAGGTAATCATAATCTTCCACAAGGCATCCGCAGGAGATCACATGCTTTCTGAGGCCCATGCGTTCTTCATGCGTAATGACCTTCTTTTCACCATGTTCCCAGGCAAAGCCGGATATCATCTTTGTGATCTCTGCTTCCATGCCGCTGTGATCCAGGCTGAAGATCAGGTCGATCTCCTCTTTCTGAGGATACATTGCCTTAACAACAGACTCATAGCATCTCCGGATGGAATCCGGTCTGTTATAACCGATGATGACGATAACACCTTTCATTGGCTGCTCCATTTCTTCATGGCTGTACTGATGTCTTCAAAATCCTGTGCATGTGCTTTCAGCCATTCCATATCTTTGTCCCACCAGCGGAACGCTGTCAGGAATTCAATCTCTTCATCCGTAAAGCGCATACGGATCTTTTTTGCCGGAACACCTCCGACAATGCTGTAGGGCTCCACATCATGTGTGACGACAGCTCCGGCAGCGATGATCGCTCCGTCCCCGATCGTTACGCCCTGCAGTATTGAAACGTTCGATCCGATCCAGACATCATTGCCGATCACAGCAAAGTTATGACTGTCTGCGGCTTTCTTCAGCTCATTGTATTTTTCATGGTCCGTAAACGTAAATCCTGCCTGTTTCCGATGGGAAAAGAAAGCAGGATGCGTTGATACCCATGTATGTGAGGGATGATCCCCCAGCAGGACCTTGACATCATTGCCGATCGAACAGAACCTTCCGATATCACAATACAGTTCACAATTGTCCGCGCAGTATGTGCCTCTGCCGACATTTCCTCCGACCAGCGTATTCTTTCCGAAGGAGTTGTATCCTTCCAGAACAGCAGTCGAAAAGATGTTGCAGCCGGAGGCGATCCGCACATGCTTGTCCCTGTACCTGATCCTGAACAGTTCGCTTTTGATCTCGTTTTTCAGCATGGTCTATTTCCTGCAGGAAAGTACTGTTTCACAGATACGGTCAACATCTTCAAGACTCAGATCGGCATACATCGGGAGCGTCAGTACCTGATAGCTCATTCTGTAAGCGATCGGTGTGTCATTGGGGTCAAAGATATCTTTATAGCACTTGAACGCCGTGGTGATCGGGTAGAAATACTTTCTTGCACCGATGCCCTGCTCGGCAAGCGCTGCGAATACTTCATCTCTGGAAGCGCCGAACTTCTCCTGATCGAAGAATACCGGGAAGTATGCGTAGTTGGGAACGACATCCTTCTGAACAGGATTCAGTGTCAGTCCTTCAACGCCTTCCAGATGCATGCGGTATCTGTCATTGACAGCCTTGCGCTTGGCGATCTCTTCGTCTACATGCCGCAGATTGCACAATCCCATTGCAGCGCAGTATTCGTTCATCTTTGCGTTGGGACCGATCTCATCGACTTCCTCCGCATCAACGATGCCGAAGTCCTTGAGTCTTGCGATCCTGTCACCGATCTCCTGATGTGCGTCGTTGAAGCAGACAGCACCGCCTTCGATCGTATTGAATACCTTTGTGGCGTGGAAACTGAAGCAGGAAATATCACCGTAGGAACCGATTCCCCTGCCCTTGTATTTCACGCCGAATGTATGTGCAGCGTCATAGATCACGACCAGGTTATACTCCTTGGCGATCCGTTCGATCTCATCGACATTGCACACGTTTCCGTACACATGCACCGGCATGATCGCGCACGTATTTTCCGTGATCAGCGATTCCAGTTTCTTGGTGTCCATCGTGAAATCGACCGGGTCGATATCGCAGAATACGGGCTTCAGCCCGTTTCTGACGATCGCATGCGTTGTGGAAACAAATGTGAACGGTGTTGTGATCACTTCACCCTTCAGGTGATATGCCTGCAGAGAAAGCTCCAGTGCCATATGTCCGTTCGTAAGAAGATCGATATGTTCAACATCAAGATACTGTTCCAGTTCCCGCTGCAGCTGTACATGTTTTGCGCCCATGTTCGTCAGCCAGTGGGATTCCCACATATCCTTGATCTCTTCTATATATTCCTCATATGCAGGCATTGAGGATCTGGTTACATTGATTTTTCCAGACATAGGTACCTCCGTTATTTCAAAGTCTTCAGATACTCCATAAAGTGCTGTTTGTTTTCCAGCGCTGTTGTCGTCGGACGGCCGAGATCATCTCTGGCGCCGATCGCCGACTTCACTTCAATAAATGTCAGCTCGTTTCCGGCTTTTGCATTTCTGAGTGCTTCATCCAGTTCAGCAGGTCCTGATACGGTAACTGCTTTGGAATAGCCGCAGTCAGCTGCGATCTTTGCAAGGTCGACATCCTTGACTGCTGTAGGCAGGCCGCCGACACTCTCGTGCGAACCGTTGTTGATGACGATATGCACCAGGTTGTTCGGACGCATGGACGCAATGACTGCCATCGCACCCATATGCATCAATGCTGCCCCATCTCCGTCCAGGCACCATACCTTTGTTTCCGGCTTGTTGAGCGCAACACCAAGGGCGATGGATGAACAGTGTCCCATTGATCCGACGGTCAGGAAATCATAGGAATGACCTGTTCCGTCAGCTTCACGTGCTTCAAACAGTTCACGGCTTGCTTTGCCGGTCGTTGAGATGACAGGATCTGTTCCGCTGATCAGCGTCAGATGGCGGATGACCTCTTCACGCAGAAGCGGATTGCTGTTTTTGTATTCGACCTTGCCGTTATAGGACAGCGCGCCTTTGCGTACGACAAAGGCCACGTCATGGCCTTCTGCCAGCAGGGTGCGGTATTCTGCCATGACAGCTTCAAGTTCTTCTTCAGTCGTATCTTTGCTGATGACAAAGTTTCTGATGCCCATGTCATCCAGCAGTGTTCTGGTGATCTCACCCTGGTAGATATGCTGGGGTTCATCATGAACACCGGGTTCTCCGCGCCAGCCTACAACAAAGATCACCGGGATCGCATATACCTTTTCATTCAGCAGGGATGCCGTGGGGTTGATGATGTTGCCTTCACCGCTGTTCTGCATATAGACGACAGGAACTTTTCCTGTAGCCATATGGTATCCTGCCGCAAGACCGACGCAGTTGCCTTCGTTGGCAGCGATGACATGATGCTTCGGATCGATCCCGTATGTGCTCATCAGCCAGTTGCATAACGGCTTGAGCAGGGAATCCGGAACGCCTGTGTAAAAGTCTGCGCCGAGTATTTCCGTAAAACGTTCAACTTTCATGATCAGCCACGCTCTTTGATCTTCTGCTGGATCAGTGATGAAGAGACGCCCTGTGTGTATTCAGGCTCAATGACTTCACCGCCCCATTCTGCCATGATGTCGATCGCCTTCTGACGTACCGCAGCCAGAGGGCCTGTACGCCAGTCTGTTCCGTGCACCATATACTTCGGCTTCAGCATGCGCAGATTATCTTCGTAATCCTTTGTATACTGGGGAATGACGTCTGTGACGCCTTTGATGTTTTCGACAACGATCTTTCTCTGTTCATACGGCATGTAGGGAACTCTCTTATAGGAAGCGATCGCTTCGTCTGTAAAAAGTCCTACAACGACATCGCCGTACTTCGCTGCTTCTTTAATGATATTGATATGTCCGGGATGGATAATGTCTGCGGACATCGGTAAATATACCTTCGGATTTTCACTCATAATTTACACCTCAGATCTCATCGATCAGACGGATGATCTGTTTGAAGGGCATCAGTTCCTTCTCAACTTCTTCACTCCTGTGGTTAATCAGGATAGATTCGCATACGTTTGTCATTGCAGGAACAGCAGCTCTCATCAGCTGGTTTGCATAGATGACGATATTGATGCCATGGGATGCCAGTTCTTCTGTTGTGCACTGGCAGAAGGATGTCGGCACGACAACGATCGGTGTTGTTTTGTCTGTTCTTCTGAACTCATCGCAGAAATCAAAGATCTCTTTCGGATCTCTCTGTCTGGAATGGATCATGATGCCGTCAACGCCTGCTTCAACATAAGCACGGCATCTCTTCAGTGCATCTTCCATGCCCTTTTCCAGGATCAGGGATTCGCATCTTGCGATGATCATGAAGTCATCTGTACGCTTGATCGCCTCGCCTGCGCGGATCTTTTCGCAGAAGTTTTCGATCGTATCCTGGGTCTGTTCGACTTCCGTGCCGAACAGGGAATTCTTCTTCAGGCCTGTCTTGTCTTCAATGATGACAGCGGATACGCCCATACGCTCCAGTGTACGGACATTGTATACAAAGTGCTCCGTCATTCCGCCGGTATCACCGTCTACAATGATCGGCTTGGTCGTTACATCCATGATCTGATCGATCGTATGCATACGTTCTGTCATATCGACCAGTTCGATATCCGGTTTGCCTCTGTCTGTGGAATCACAGAGTGAGGACATCCACATACCGTCAAACTGATCCAGTCCGTCTTCACCGGCAGTGACAGTCTTTTCGACGATCAGACCGGTCAGACCGCTGTGCACTTCCATGATCTTGACAAGCGGTTCGATCGCAAGCAGTCTCTTCAGCCTTGCCCTTCTGAAGTCAGGCATTGCAAGTGTCTCATTCCTGCGCATATCGATTTTCTTGACATTCGGGTTGTATGTATACGGGATCTCGATCAGTTCTCCCCCGTACTTTTCGATATTCTTCAATACATTATCTCTCATCCAGGACAGGTGACCGCTCTTCCAGTTGTCACCGTGGACGATATAATCCGGTCTCAGTTCTTCGAATACTTTGTCATATTTAATGGAGTCCTGTATGACTACATGGCTGACGCCGGGAATCTTTTTGATCATTTCAACACGCTCTTGTTCGGAAATCGTGGGGAAACGATCATAACGGATCATGGCTTTCTCACTCAGAACGCCAACCGTTACCTCGCCGTATTCCAGTGCGTGGTTGATCAGGTTCAGATGGCCGTCATGGATCACATCCGTGCAGAAACATGTATAAACTTTTTTCATTATTACCTCCGTATATGCAAAGTCATTATACCTTAAATCAATATCCTGAGCCACAGGGATGGGAGTGTAATCAAACGATCTCATTTGAACTCCTGCCATACGGCGGATCCTCATTTCGTCCAATGATGTTCATTTTCGGGTGAAAAATCAATCTTTTGAGAAAAAAGAATCCGCAGTCATCAAAACTGCGGAGTATCCAGCAATGATATCAGTATGGATCTGTCATTTCATTCATCGGTTCTTTGACAGGAATCGGAATGACAGAACTGTACTGTTCGCCGTTCTGTTTTTACGGTCAGCGCATGCGTCAAACAGCGGGCCCTGTTTTCATTCAAATATACTGCTGCTGATCTGTCTGATCATCCGCTCGATAAACCCGATCTGATAGTTCAGATGATCATCCCAG
>CAMOPG010000120.1:0-8019 GCA_946622165.1 uncultured Erysipelotrichaceae bacterium | reverse complement strand
CGGCTATGCCGGTGAGGCGTACAGTGACACGAACTACTTTGAGGGCTGGGTAACAGACCTCTGGGGCAATGTCAAAGTATGCGGCGGTTATACCGCAGCAGACGGCAGTTATAAAAACGCCTGCACAGTCGCAAAACCGATCACAGTTGACTGGTAATCACATAAACTGCAGAATGATGAAAGTTCTGCAGTTTTCTTTTATGCGGTTTATAATGAACTCAGGTAATCATATGACCAGACCGGTAAACATTTATACATTATCCAGGATCAGAGAAGAATACGCTTTCCATATCATCAAGCGGCATCAGTCGCATAAGGCAAACGGTGCAGTGACCAGATACCATGAGATCGAGTCTCTGCGTTTTCTTGTCAACGCCCTGATCGAGAGCGGCGTGCAGGTCGGTGAGCTGGACGGTTTTTATTTCGGCTATCATATCCCGCGGATCGGAAAGGAATTCGATCTTCTGAAATTTACCGAGCGTTCATGCCTGAATATCGAGCTGAAGTCACAGGCTGTTTCTGCCCGCCAGATCGAGGAACAGCTTCAGAAGAACGCCTATTATCTGTCACACCTCGGAAAAGAAACCCTGCTGTTTACGGTCGAGACAAATACACTGAAATGCTGGACGCTGGACAACGGGTGTCTCAAAGAGACATCGCTTGATGAGATCGTCTGTGCTGTGCATGCATGCAATACGGATCATGAGGCACAGATCGATGATCTGTTCAAGGCATCTCAATATCTGGTTTCCCCGCTGTTTACGCCTGACAGGTTTATCAGGAATGAATATTTTCTGACTCCGATGCAGGAACATATCAAAAGCAGCATCATGCAGAATCTTTCTCTGCCCTGCCATTGCATCGACGGCAGATCCGGGACCGGCAAAACGCTGCTGCTGTATGATCTGGCTGCTGCGCTTTCCAGAACAGATCATGTGCTTCTGATCCATTACGGCAGGCTTTCCGATGAGCATCAGATGATCATGGATGCTTTTGACAGACTCACGATCTGCTCCAGTGAGGAGGAACTTCCTGACCTCAGTCAATACCGTTATATCCTGGTAGATGAAGCGCACAGGATCACGCCTGCACTGTTTGATCAGATCATTCATGCCGGCGGAACAAGCATCTTTTCCTGTGATCCTGACCAGGTTCTGACAGCCGGAGAGATCAAGTACGATATTATTTCGCGCATACGGGCTGTGCCGTCCGTCAGGATCCATGTGCTTTCCGAGCACATCCGCATCAACAAGGAACTGCATACATTCATTCTGTGCATGAAGAATCTCAGGCATGTCGGAGAGTTTGCCATGAACTTTCCCAATGTTGATGTCAATTACGCGGACACGACCGGTGAAGCACAGAATATGATCGAATACTACCGCGAACGCGGCTATGTATTTATCAACTGTGTCAGAACGGATCCAGAAGGTCCTTACGCAGGCTTTGCCCAGGACTTTGACCCCTTCCATGTCATCGGCCAGGAATTTGACCGTGTCGTGCTGCTGATGGACGCTTCATTCTATTATGATGAAGAAGGAAAGCTTCAGGGTGTCCCTCATCCCAATCCCGATTATCTTTACCCGAACCTCTTCTATCAGTCGATCACCCGTGTGCGTGAGCAGTTATCGATCGTTGTTGTCAATGCACCGGAACTGTTCAGCCAGATCATCAGGATCCTGAACCAGGAGCTCTACGGCGTCTGAAATACCCTTCCGATCAGTTCTTCTGAACTGATTTTTTAATTGCCTGTTGACTTAAAGTGCACTTTAAATTCTATGATACAGACGATGACAGGAGGACCGTATGATGAGGTTAAAGAATAAAGTTGCGCTGATCACAGGCGGAGGCACAGGGATCGGCCTTGAGATCGCAAAACGCTACGTTGAGGAAGGCGCATATGTCTACATCACAGGAAGAAGAGAAAACAAGCTGAAGGAAGCTGCTGACATGATCGGATCCAATATCGGATATGCGGCTGCCGATGTCACAAAAAAAGAAGACATGCTGAGAGTTGCTGAAAAGATCAAAGAAGAACAGGGTCATGTCGATATCGTGATCTGCAATGCCGGGATCGGCGGTTATGTATCCCTGACGGATATCGATGAAAAAGAATTCAACCGTGTTATGGGAACCAATGTTCTGGGCACATACTATACAGCACAGGCATGTCTGCCGCTGATGGGTGAAGGCACAACATTCATCATGAATACTTCCGTGACTGTTTCACTCGGTCTGCCGGATTTCAGTCTGTACATCGCTGCCAAGTCAGCAATGAAATCATTCATTCATACATGGACAAGTGAACTCAGAGACCGCAGGATCAGAGTCAATGCGATCGCACCCGGCATCATTCCGACACCTGCTGCAGGCGGTGAGCTCGGAAGAAGTCCGGAAGAAGAAAAAGCAAGACAGGAATACCGGGCCGGACTGATCCCAGCAGGAAAAGTCGGCAATGTGCTTGATGTAGCCAACGCTGCCGTTTATCTTGGATCGGATGAATCTTCATATGTCAACGGTGTTGAACTGCTCGTTGACGGAGGTCTTGCGGCCATCTACCCTGTCAAACTCTGAAACATCTTATTTGACAGGTTTCGTACCGTAAAAGGGATCAGCGGTGCGGCTGTCCATCTCACGCTTGATAAATGTATCTTCATATGTATTGATCATTTCTTCGAGCTGTGAGATCAGTTCATTGAGGCGCTCTGCTTCCTGCTTCAGCCTGTCCAGATGATCGACCAGGATCTGTTTCCGTTCCCCGATCGTTTCTGCCCCGGCATAAAACAGATCAACATACTGACGTATGCCTTCTACAGAGATCCCTGCATCACGCAGCGTGATGATAAAGCGGATCCTGCGGATTTCTTTGGGACCGTAAACACGTCTGCCGCCCTCATTTTTCGGCACAGGTTCCAGCAGTCCTTCACTCTCGTAATACCTGAGTGCAGAAGGTGCGATCCCGAACATCTTGGCTGTTTCCCCTACTGAATAAAATATTTCCATAAATGATGAATTTCCTCTTTACTTAAAGTTCACTTTAAATATTACCATATAAATGTATCAGATAAAAACATGTTTACAGGAGGTGTCGAATATGACAAAAACATGGATCATTACCGGTGCATCTGCCGGCGGAATCGGTGAAGGCATTGCCAGAGCAGTTCTTTCACACGGTGACAATGCAGTGATCACAGCCAGATCATTATCAAAACTTGAAGGTATTGCAAAAGATTATCCTGAAACATGTCTTCCTGTCACACTGGATATGTCAGACAGAGCAGGCATGAAAGAAGTTGTCGCAAAAACGATCGAGAAATTCGGAACGATCGATGTCCTGATCAATAATGCCGGTCATGGCTACCGTTCTTCCGTTGAAGAAGGCGAAGATGAAGCAATTCAGGAGCTCTTTGAAACAAATCTCTTCGGACCCGTCAACATGATCAAGGTAGTTCTGCCTGTATTGAGAGAAAAAGGTGCAGGCGTCATCATGAACACAACAAGTATCGCAGCTGAACGTTCTGCTGTCGGCTCCGGCTACTATGCATCATCCAAGGCTGCCCTTGATCTGCTCACAGACGGTCTCTGCAAAGAACTCAAACCCCTCGGGATCCGTGTCATGGTCATTGAACCCGGTTCCTTCCGCACACACTTCTATGATGAAGCACTGAAGAGCGCTCCTCTGAAGGTCGAAGCATATAAGGATTCCACATGGAAGAACGCAAATGCCGTCAACAAGAGACAGCAGCCCGGTGACCCGATGAAAGCCGGTGAACTTGTCTACAGAATGGCATATGCAGAAGAAGCTCCGTTCCGTCTGCTGCTTGGTTCTGACGCTGTCAAGGCAGTCGTTTCCACAGCTGAAGGAAGAATCGAAGAAGCAAAGAAGTTCGCTGCTGATTCACAGAGCACAGATTTCTGATCATCAAACAAAAGATCCTGACTGCATTTTGTGCAGAACAGGATCTTTTTTCATGTTCGTTCAGTCTGCCTGATAGACGATATTGCCGGCACAGATCGTGTAATGGATCCTGCCGGGAAGCTCCCATCCGGTAAACGGGGAATTCTCAGATCTGGACGCATAGTGATCCACTGTCCATCTCTCATGCTCACCGAACAGCACAAGATCTGCCGGTGATCCCGGAGAAATGCTGGCAGGCGTGATTCGGTAGAATTCAGCGGGATTTTTCGACATCAGTTCCATCAGCTTCATCAGTGTGATATGTCCTGGTTCTACCAGTGACAGGATACCCAGTCCAAGCGATGTTTCCAGTCCTGTGATGCCGCTGGGTGCTTTATCCAACGGTCTGTCCTTCTCTTCTTTGCTGTGGGGAGCGTGATCAGTAACGATCATATCGATCGTTCCGTCCTTGATCCCTTCAATGATCATCTGACGGTCATGTTCCGTCCTGACAGGAGGATTCATTCTGGCACGCGTGCCATATTTGAGAACAGCATCCTCGGTCAGGGTGAAATGATGCGGCGCAGCCTCGGCATGGATGTCAGCTCCGAGCTTTTTGAATGTTCTGACAAGTTCGACAGCATTGGCTGAAGAAATATGCTGTATGCATACAGAAGCACCTGTATGCAGCGCAAGCACGCCGTCTCTGGCAGTCATGATGTCCTCTGCCGTATTCCATGCGCCGCCATAGTGCAGCTCATCCGACACCTTTCCTTTATTGACGCCCGGCTGATCAATGAACAGCGGATCTTCCTCATGCAGAGACACAGGCATATCCAGCTCTTTGGCCTTTTTCAGAGCTTCCAGCAGGATCTTTTCATCCATGATCGGCACTCCGTCATCGGTGAATCCTGCGGCACCTGCCTTTGCAAGAGCCTCCATATCAACGAGTTCTTTCCCCTTCATGCCTTTTGTCACATTGACAGTCTGCAGCAGATGGATCCCCGTTGATCGTGCTTTCTCCAAAATGTACTGCAGTGTTTCTTGATTATCGACCGGAGGAACAGTGTTGGCCATGCAGACGACCGTAGTGAATCCGCCTTTTTTTGCGGCCTCGCATCCTGTAATGATGTCTTCTTTCCATGTCTGTCCGGGATCTCTGAAATGGACATGTGCATCCATCAGACCCGGTGCAGCGATCAGTCCTTCAGCATCGATCACTTCACAGTCCCTTTCAATACACTTCCCGGTCTCAATGATCATTCCCTGATCGATCAGGATATCCAGAACATCATCCGTGTTTGTCACCGGATCAATGACATGTGCATTCTTGATCAGCAGCATACCTTCATTCCTCCTTATTTGTCTTATTATAGCTGAATGCAGAAGAAAACCGAAGCAGGCGCTCCGGTATTTCTCAATAACGCAGTTATTCAGCTATGGACGGAAGATCCATCCAGTAGTTTTCATCGATCAGTGATACTTCCCGGTCTTCCGTGCCCTTGTCCAGGCGCAGAATGATATCGGCATCTTCCCTGCTGTCTGTCAGCACTGCTCCCTGGCTTTCAGCCAGCAGTCTGACATAGGACCTGACGGTAAACAGCGGCAGCCCTTCTGCAGCAGCGTATTTTGCGGTCAGGCCGGTATTCCAGTCTTCCGATGTCTTACCGACAAATGTCACTTCCATATCTTCAATGTTCAGGAAACCATAGGTGATGCTGACAGTGGAGGATCTGAGTTCATGGGAGAAGAAGCAGTTTGCCGGTGTATACAGCTTCACATCCGTCCCGGCTCCTGCTTCGGAGACAGCCATGATGCCGACGAGCACTTCATCGATCTCTTTGAATGTTTTGTCTGTATAGGAATGCAGTGAGAATACAACACTCCGGATGCCTTCCTCCCTGGCTTTTTCCAGGTTCACGTCAATGTACTCTGCCGCATCGGAATGCGTGATGTCGCCTGAATACAGCATGGCTGCTTTTTCGGAGCGGAAGTCATCCGCCCAGCCGATGTCAACAGTCTTTCCGTCCTGTCTGACCCCATAGCCGTGAAGATCGATATCCACGCGTTCCTTGTCATTCCAGTATGTGAACAGGCGGATGATCTTTCCGTTGACAGGAACCTTCATGGTCAGTCCTGATCTGATATATCCGCCTTCTTCAGACTTGTCATTTGTCTGGATCACGGAACGGTCGAGGTTATAGCCTGATTCCTCCAGGAAGATCTTTTTTCCCCTCAGGGGCGTCTGTTTGAAGGACAGGTTCTTTTTCAGCACTTCAATGAAAATTTCATCAAGCATGTCCGTGTCAAAGTCTTCCCAGCTGTCAGGATATACCTGATTCTCAAAGAAACCGCAGGCTCCGTTGGAGAAGTATGTGCTGAGTCTGACCAGTGTCTGGGTGGACAGACGGTCTGCGCATTTCAAAAGCTCAGCTTTGATCTTTTCCGGTTCAACGCCCGCCTTTATCAGCATCGATGCAGATCTCAGCAGATTGCCGGGACGCTCTGCTGCTGTCGACAGACCAGCCTCAGGTGACTCTGCCAGTGCAGCCTTCAGGCTCGCTTCCCAGGAATGCAGTTCATCGTTTCTGAGCATTGCCACAGCGTTCCTGTGTGCTTCACTTCTTGAGAATCTGTTGTAGTCCAGGAACTGCAGGACAAGCAGCGTCTCTTCACGTTTCGTGTTTGACAGGATCAGATTCTCTTTGAAATTGCCGATCGGATAGGATTCCAGCAGTCTGACGCCTGTGCGTTTCTGACTGGTCTTCAGATGATATTCATGCTGTTCCAGATAGTACTTCAGTACTTTGAACACATCACCGCTGTGCTGGCAGACGGCACGCATGGCTTCTGTTCTTTCACTGCCCTTCAGCGTGTCCATCATGACTGCGAATACGATGTTCAGGTTTTCCTTGAACGGCACTTTGATCTCTTTGATCTGTTCAGGTTCCAGATGCAGTACGCACTCGGATACCAGTTCCTTTTCAGGATCCGTCATGCGCTCACGCTTTGAAATGATCATAGTGTATACAGACAGGTATGCATCTTTCTCATCCAGCAGTCCGAGCACTCTGGCATCAAACAGATGCTCATCTTCCGTGACCTTCTCTGTTCCGGTGATATTTTCCTTTTCACCCGGCAGCCAGCCGCGCTGAACATCCGTATCAAAAATGTATTCGATCCCGTATGTAGAGAAATAGTGCAGCATCTGATGAAAACGGAACCGCGCCTCATCAATGCTCATCACCTGGGAAGGAAAATCCGGATACATCGGCGGTGCCTTGACCTCGCTGATCATGCCGGAGATCATATCGAAAATCTCCCCTGCCGCATCATTGCGTGCGATCAGTACCAGGTCCTTCGGGCCGAACATATACCCGTACTGCGTGCTCAGGTTCATGTTCATCGTCAGTGCTCTCTGCATTGACTCATCGCTCAGGTGATCACCGTTCAGCGGGATCATGACACTGCGAAGTTCTGTAAATACCAGTTTTCTGAATGAATCTTTCATCGTGCACCTCCTTTTCGGGTCAAAAAAATGCGGACTATCTCAGGTCTTTTTGCAAGAGTGTAAAAGGATGACCTGAATTCCGTCCGCATCGTCAACTGCGGAATCACATCGAAATGTTTCCGTAACTGAACTATAGTATCAGACAGCTGAAGTGTCAATGAAAGTTCCTGCGTTTGGCGAAAATGTTAATGCTTTGTTTTTTCCATATCCAGATACTGCCTGGCATCTTTCATAAAGCTGAAAATGATCAGCAGGATCACTGTACCGATCGGAAACGCCGCAATGATCGATACGGTCTGCAGATTGTTCATAGATCCCTCTGAAAAGATCAAGGCGATCGGCAGCATGATCAGCAGCACTGCCCAGAACATTTTCATTCCTGTCCCTGCTTCTTCATTCTCCCTGAATTCCTTGTAGCTGTATTGGGAAGCAACCAGTGTTATGCTGTCAAAACTCGTCGCATAAAATGCGATCATGGAAATGATCAGCAGGATCAGGATCCCTTTATAAAGAGGCAGTGTTCCAATGATCGCGATCACTGTCTGATAAAGATCACTGCAGGACTGATAAAATGCGATCGCATCAAACCTGCCTGTCATCTGCAGTCCCA
>CAMOPG010000119.1:0-8053 GCA_946622165.1 uncultured Erysipelotrichaceae bacterium | reverse complement strand
ATGAACCATGTACTCTGACAAAGCATATTTTGTCAGAACAAAAAAACAATTTCAGAAGGCTTTATCTATGAAACTGAAAAAACTGATCAGCCTGGGAATGCCGCTGATGCTGTACATCAGTATCAGAATGGTGCAACAGAGATCACCTATGCATCACCGATCAATGAACAGCAGGTATCTGATTTCATCAACGGACTGCTTGAACAGATCTCTCAGAATATGGGAGAAGCGACTGCACCAGCTAACTGATCAATCATTCTTCCTATAAGAACCACAGCATAACATTCACACACAGGATTGGCCTTAAAACCGGTCCTTTTTTCATTGTTTTCATAGATATAAAAAACATTTTCACAAGACATTCATTTCGTCAATGTAAACGCTTGCAAAAGCGTTTTCTTTGACATACAATGATTGGTGTACCAATCACTTTGATTGTTGTTGAAAGGGGGATGTATGCGAAAAAAAGTGATCACAAAAAGGGAACAGTACAATCGTTCCTACCAGAAACAGTTTGTGAACCGTTATGTGTTCAAACTGAACTCCAAGCATGATCAGGAACTGATCGACATGCTTGAAAAAATTCCCAACCGTTCAGCATGGTTCAAAGACATGCTCAGGAGGGAATTGTCACAATGAAGCGGAAGAAAAGCCGGAAAAAGAAAGCCAAACTTACCGGCATGACTGTTCTGCTGGCTGCTGCGTCCACTTGTTCTTATCTGTTTTCCGCGCTCTGGATGAAAGCCAATAATAATCAGCTGGCGAAAGAGATCCAGATGTATGAAAAGATGATCGCGGATATTCAGAAGGACAATACAACGATCTATTATGAAGTGACGGAATTATCTGACAGGGGAAGAATCATGGACATTGCGGAGGATGCAGGTCTCTCGATCAATCCTAACCAGGTTATTACAATCACCGTACAGGATGATAACTGATGAAAAGAATGTGCCGCGGCACATTCTTTTATTCTTGTATTTAGAAAACCCCCAGATAGTCTGGGGGTTGAAAAGAGGTTAACCGATAAGTCTCTTCCAACGGAGTCCAAGCCTAGGTTATCTGAATCTATCCACAGCTTACGAGCGTATTCATTCTTATCCGGTTCAACTGCAATTTGCGTTCTAAGTATTGGAAGCGCCGTATACGGAACCGTACGTACGGTGCTGTGAGAGGACGGGAGTTAATCACTCCCTCCTACTCGATTCATTCCTTATTATTTGATCGTGACTGCCAGTGCGAAAGTTAAAATCAGTGTGCTGTATATCAAAGCTTGATAAACAAATTCTAGAAATATAAAGATGGTCTAGCCGTCGCGTGAAATAGAATACCAGATTGCCATAATAAAGAACAGCAGCTCAATTTTGAAAATGTGCAACAGTACAGATCAGCTGATTTTTTTGTTGTAAAGAACAGTTATAGTGATCTGGTAATAATGAGCGTTAATGACGCAGCAGTAAATTTCTTTTCATGTAGGATGCTGCAAGGAAAAGATAACTGAATTGACAAATGTAATTAAATACAATACAATTGTATTACACAGGAGATTCATATGGCAAAAGAAGCAATTGTTCAGATCCGGATGGATTCGGAGACAAAAGAAGCGGCAGAGGCTGTTTACAGGAACCTTGGTACGTCATTTGCGGAGGCGGTGCGGATTTTCGCTGCGCAGAGCGTGCGCGAACATGGTTTTCCTTTTGTTCCAAAGAATTACGCGCCACATAAAAAGACGGCAAAGGGAATGCTCTCTCGGTATGCGTCAGATGAGCTGAGGAAAAAGGAAAAGGGCGCTTTCATGGAAGCGATGGTTGAAAAATATGAGTAGGCTGCTGGATGCTAACGCGATATTGCGTTATCTTCTTAACGACATTCCTGACCAGGCTTCCGAGGTGGAACAGGCAATCAATCATTCATCGTTTACAATTGGGGAAGTCATAGCTGAGGTCGTATACGTACTACAGGGAGTTTATAAGTTGGAACGGTCAGAAACCACAAATGCTCTTGTTGTATTTCTTGATGAGATCGACATTGCGGATAAGCCTGTTGTGAAAGAGGCACTGCATGAATATGCGGCAACTTCTCTGGACTATGTGGACTGCGTACTGTATTCAAGAGCCAAACTCCTTGGAGAAAACATTTTGAGCTTTGACAAGAAACTGAACAAGAAAATTAGCGAAATTTGATTGCTGTCTGAACTGATTCAGTAATCATTGCAGGTAGAGGAAAACAGTGTATACTGAACCTGCAAGGAGGACTGAATTGCATGAAGCAGAAAAGGACAAATGATGCAGTTGTCAGCTATGGCTATGCCAGCAAAACAGCTGCGAATCTCTTCCGCAGCAACCGTCATCAGGTTGTTCCGGACAAGAAGAAAGCACAGAAGAAAAACGCCTGCAGAAGACAGAACGGTCACTCTGCAGGTGATTTTTGTATACAAGAGAAGTCATAAACTCGTACAGTATCTGACTGTTCAATGATCATCGTACCTGAACACTGTACTAAGCCTAACATAATAGAAACCCGCATCTCGGGATGCGGGCGTGCATAGTCAGTGATTGGAAGCGTGCTGTTTGATGCGTTCAATTCTGCGCTGCAGCAGTTTGATGACTGATTCGATCCTTCTATCAGTCATCCCTGTGACTCTCTGGTATTTTCTGAGCATGCGTTCATATTCAGTGCCCATTCCATTTAACTGTGTAAAGTCATAACGGGAAAGGTCTGAGACCATATCGATCAGTTTTTCATGCGACATCTTTCTGGCATTGAACAGCTGGCAGTTCTCCAGTTCTTCGCATGTATCAATGTCTTTGTCTTTCAGCAGGCACCCTAAGCCTGTTCCTGTGTCAAAGACAGGGGCCATGCCTGTATATTCCATGGTGTCTGCGTTCAGCAGCACACCAAGGTTCTGGGCATGTCTGTCTGTATTCAGCATGAGGTAATCCAGCACCAGCATGTCCTCAAGCTTCTTTTCTGCATGAGGAACACCATGATCGATCAGATAATTCAGATACGGGTTGAACCAGAACTCATCCTTGTCCGGATCCAGCGACCTTAATATCTCGGAAGCCGGTACCAGCTCTGTTCTGTCATTCAGCATATTCGGACATACGCTGACCAGCTTGTTCTCATAGACTTCCACAATATAGGACACACAATCAATTCCCAGTCTCTGTGCCATCTTGGACGCAAGCCATTCATTGATCGGTTCCTGCTGGTAGAAGGGAGTGCCTCCCTTCAGCAGCACCAGACCGTCTCTGCGTGAAAACCATGCCTTGCGCTGATAGCCTGCCAGTGTATTGTTCGGTGTATACAGCGCGGATTCAGGTGCCTGATACCGGTTGTCTGAGAACATTGCACGGCCGAAGCCATCCTGATCAAATGACCTGTGGAAGAATGAAAGGTCATCATAGCTCAGCTTCTCATTAGCCGGTCTCAGCCAGTAATGGTCACTGACAGACAGTCCGTATTCCAGATCGATCAGTTCCTGTGCAGACTTCACACCCAGATGGTCCAGCAGCGTATCCAGGGCAACTCTGTAATCAGGGATGCCTCTCCATACCCACCAGTAGTTCAGTCTGTTCAATGACAGCTTTCCTTCTTTTAACGTACCGATCGGCAGATGCTTTGCATTCAGAACCTTCGGTTCCTTTGCAAAAGTATGAGTTGAAAGGGAATAGGGGCCTTCCAGCACTTCAACGTTCTTATGCATCAATACATATTTTTTATTCTTGAAAAACAGCATAGTTCCATTGTACGGCATTTCTGAAATTGAACAAGAGACACATTTAACAGACAGGGGAAATTGTCCTGTTCTGCACGATTTTTCTCTTTTAACCACATGATTAGTCATGTCAAAAACGATACTGATCATGTTTTTTCAGCAGTTCATACAAATAATGTAAGGTTTTGGGAGAACATATCATTACATATGGCTAAAAATGTGGTATTATCACAATGCTTTGCATCAAGTATTTTTACTATGCTTTTTGCAATGCGCAGGAGGCATTATGACCCGCAGGAACGGAACTGACTTGCGAAGAACAGATTTAAAAAAGGATTTGAAAAAGCTGGGAATCGCAGCAGCAGCGCTGTTCGCGGCATCAGGTGCCCTGTGGTTCGGCATCAGCAAATGGGAAGACAGCAAGTACAAGACGGAGGGCGGTGAGTCCAGCGTCTATGTAGAACCTGTCATTACCGAGGCCAGGACCGTTGAGATCAACGGCGTCACCTATGAACAGAAACAGAATGTGGAAACATATCTGATGATGGGCATCGACATTGCCGGTCCCGTTGAAAAGGCCGAACAGGCCTGGGGCGGGGGACAGGCAGACGTACAGATGCTGGTCGTCCTTGACAACAAGGCAAAGACATGGCGCATCCTGCAGCTGAACCGTGACAGTATGGTAGACGTACCTGTCATCAATGAGTACGGCGATGTTGTCACAACAAACCACGAACAGCTTGCATTGGCCCATGGCTATGGCTGGGGACTGGACGACAGCTGCAGAAACGTCTGTATGACTGTTTCCGGGCTGCTGTGGAGCCAGCCGATCAACGGCTACACATCCATCAACATGGACGCCATACAGATCGTCAACGACGCTATCGGCGGCGTACCTGTCACCATACAGTCTGACTACACCAAGCTTGATCCTGCATTTGTGCAGGGCAGTGAGGTCAACCTGATGGGAGACCAGGCTATTAAATTTATCCGTACGCGCATTACGGCGGATGACGGCACCAACCTGGCAAGAATGGCCAGACAGCGGCAGTACATGTCATCGTTCCTGAAGAAGTTCATGACGCTGGATGAAGAGACCATGCTGGATATCCTGGAACAGATCAAACCGTATACGGTAACGGATATGGAAAGCGGGACATTGGCAGCGCTTGGCACAAAGATCCAGGACTATGAACAGCTGGAGCTGATGACGATCGACGGAACACTGGAAGAACACGAATATTTTGAATACTACCTGGATGATGACAGTCTGACAGAAACGATTCTGGAACTGTTCTATCAGAAGAAGGAAGGATAAGGGGGAAGCTATCTTGACTACGAATAACACAAACCAGACTGCGGTCAGAGAAGTGCGTATTGACACGAATCTGCAGGAAGAAGATGAAATAGATCTTGTCGAGCTGTTCTATCTGATGATAGACAACATCGAAAAGATCGTGCTGTGCCTGGTCATCGGCGCCATTCTGGCATTTGCAGGAACCAGGTTCCTGATCACGCCTAAATACCAGGCAACATCAAAGATGTATATCGTTTCCGCATCCCAGAACTCTGTGGTCAACCTGTCAGACCTGAACATCTCCAACGCACTGCGTGCTGACTATAAGGAACTGCTGACAAGCCGTGTTCTGCTGGAAGATGTGATCGATGACCTCAGTCTGCAGGATACAATGACATACAGACAGCTGCTGCGTACACTGACCATCAGCAACCCTACAGACACCAGGATCATTACGATCACTGCTACGACACCTGATCCTCAGCTGTCTGCTGACATTGCCAACAGCATTGCCAACCAGAGCAAGATCTACCTGCCCAGGATCATGCAGACAGATGAACCGAGCGTCTATGAACCGGCGATCGTACCGACCACAAAGTCTTCACCTTCCTATTCCAAGAATACGCTGATCGGCGGTCTGCTTGGCGCACTGGCATGTATGGCAGTGCTCGTCATCAGATTCCTGATGAACGATACACTGACAACGCCGGACGATGTATACAAGCACTTCGGCATCCAGCCTCTGGCAGTCATTCCGGAAGGAGACCTTGGTGCATTCAACCAGGAATACAAGAAGTCATCTGATAAGAAAAAGAAGTCCAGGAAAGAGAAAGGAGCTAAGGCATGATGAAACATTTATATCTTGATAAGATGCCGGAGCTTCCGTTCCAGATCGCCGAAGCAATGAACCAGCTTCGTATCAATCTTGGTTTCTCCGGTGAGAATGTCAGAACGATCATGATCACAAGCTCAACGCCGAACGAAGGAAAGAGCTTCGTGGCAGTACAGCTCTGGAAGATGCTGGCTGAAGTCGGAAACAGGACACTGTTCATTGACTGCGACCTGAGAAACTCCGAACTCAGAAGCAAATATGGTCTTCGTGCCGAGGACGGCATGATCGGTATCGAGCATTTCCTGGCTGGAAAATCCGACATTGAAGATGTAATTTTTGAAACAGATGTCGAAAATGGTTACATGATACCTGTTGTAACAAATATTGCAAATCCGACGATATTGCTTGAATGTAAAAAGTTTAGTGATATGATTAACATAACCAAGCAAAATTTTGATTATGTGCTGATCGACACGCCGCCTCTGGGTTCTGTCGCTGACGCACTGACAGTTGCTGGTTACTGCGACGGCAGTCTGCTGGTCGTACGAAGCGGTGATACACCTAGAAAGCTCATAGAAAACTCTGTTCAACTGCTGCAGCGTACAGAGACTCCTATGTTAGGCATGGTGCTGAACCGTGCGGATACCGGCAGAAAAGGAAACGGCTATTATTATAACCATTATTACCGGTACGGTTATAACGATTATGGTTATGGTAGAAGCAAGAAGTAAGTTGGGGAGGTAATTATGAAAAAACTGCTTACTGCGTTAACGGCATTCGCCCTGGCGCTGATCCCTGCTACAGTCGGTGCTGCACCGAGTCCTGCTGTTACAAGCGAGCCTGAAGTTAAGCCGACGATCGTTGGCCGTACAGCAGATGGCGCACTTGCTTATCTGGACTGGGCACCTGAAGGAGCTACGGGATACCTGCTCGTATACAGAGTTGACAACGCCAATGCTGAGGCAAAGGCTGTTGGAGCTAACGCTGGTTACGGAAAGGTCGTTACATACGAAGTTGAGAACCATGGTCTTGATCTGAACACACTGTCAATCGACATCAACGTTCCTGCGAACGTTGCATCCGGTCAGGGTGTCAGAGTCATCCACGTATGGGATGGCGGCCTGAAGAATGACTACATCGGCCACACAACAGGCTATGTATCATTCCACATCTCACCAGGCGAAGGTCTGTCACCGTTCGTTGTCCTGGCTACAGGCAGCAACGCTAACAGAGCCGGTGTTCTTCCGAACACAGACGCACAGTAACAATTCGTTACAATTGCATGAAAGAGGGCGGATTTACAGAGGGAATCTGCTCTTTTTTTGGTTATAATGGGTTTATGACAAAGTGTGACCTGAAAACAAGGTTCAAGCATTCCGGTGACTTATACCTGACGGAAAAGAAGCTCATGCGGGAACTGGAAGAGAAATACAAAGATTTGAAAGACATTGTCTTTGAAGACAATGTTTTTCCGCTTGATATTGAAGGTCACTATCTCAGAGGAGAACGTGAACTGTACAGGTTCATGAAAGAGAATACAGTATTTGTAGAAACAATACTGAACAAAGCAGATGAAACAGGCATTGAACATGCCGGAGACATTCTTTCCTACATGATCATTGAGCACCATACGCAGGATGACACAGCCTGGCAGTTCCAGATGACCAGAAGGCAGCTCCAGTATCTCCTGGACAGGATCTATGAGGAGGTATTCGGAAATGAACAGGCATGAATATGACGTATTCCGTAATGAATGCGGAAACTATTTCTTCTACCTTGCCAGGATCGGAGAACTGAACGATATATTGAAACAGGTCATGGGAAAGATGGAAGGCGTGAAGTCCATTGAGTTCGACCATCCCATATCAGGCAATACAACTCTCATGACCGGATCCAGAGTGATCCGTTACATGGACAGGAAGGATGAACTGCTAGGACAACTGGAAGAATACAAGTCCAAGATCTCTTATATCCTGCATACGATCAACAGTTTCCCTGATCCCTCCTACCGGGCAGCAGCCTGGATGGTATACGTACAGGGACTGTCTATGGAACGGGTATCTGAGATCTACGGCATGAAACGTCAGACACTGCAGAAACACCTGATGGAACAATTGATCGACGAATAAACACGAAACAAGGTAATGTACACAGCAATTTATGTGCTGCATTGCCTTGTTTTTTTATATCAAGTCTGTTTTTA
>CAMOPG010000118.1:0-8063 GCA_946622165.1 uncultured Erysipelotrichaceae bacterium | reverse complement strand
CATTTGTTCTGATTCGCATCCATCCCGCACAGTACGTTGACCAGTTCTCTCTTCACGGATGAAAGTTTCATCGGCTCAATGCTTTTGCGCAGAAAGCTTTCATTCATGTTCACAGGCGTATTGGATTCCCGATGGAACAGATATCGTGTTTCCAGGACCACTGCCTGCGGCTGCTGGTATTTCAGCGCTTCCTTCAGCCAGTAATAACTGATGAAGGGACTCTGCTGTTCAGAAGACAGGCTGTAGCTGCGCAGGCCTGTTTCATCATAGATGACCTGCGGATCAAACGCATTGACCGCAAATGAACTGCCAAAGAACAGAACATCAACGGAATCACGTTCCATTTTGTAAAACTGGCGGAATGTTGATGTCGTCGGCCAGTTGGAGTTCCTGTAAGTATATACAGGCTTCATCTTCTCGTTCACAGCCAAAAGCAGTCCGGTCACGATCCCGGCAAACAGGATGCATTTCAATACATACTTCATGAACCGTTTCATCAGAAGCCTCCGTATATAAAATCCTGCGCATGAAATCCGGAGCCGTAGGCACCGAAGATCAGGATCGAAAAGATCAGGCAGATGAGGACCGTCCATCTGACAGGAAGCGGTCTTTTCAGCAGTTCATCGCTCAATGAGGATCTGCGCTGACGAAGTGATGCACAAAGCAGGATCAGGCAGGACAGTGCCAGCACTGCCATGTCATAGCCGTCGATCGCAAGTTCTGACCATCCCGCAGTACCGGAATGTCTGAACAGTCCCAGGATCATAACGACTGCTGCACGCAGACCCTGGGCACGGAAAAAGATCCATCCGATCATGACAAGCAGATCTGTGATGAGGATGCGCACAGCCTTGGGAAGTCTCTCGTAATTCTGAGGCAGGAGCGATTCAGCGATCTGCAGACCTGCATGGTACATGCCCCAGACCAGATACTGCACAGCCCCTCCATGCCAGAGACCCGATACCAGGAATGTGATGCAGAGGTTGATGTATTTCCTGAGTGTTCCCCGGCGGCTGCCTCCCAGCGGGATATATACATAGTCACGCAGCCAGGAGCTGAGGGAGATATGCCATCTTCTCCAGAAATCACGGATCGATACGGAGAAGTACGGATGATCAAAGTTGTCTGCCAGACGGATGCCGAAGATCAGGGATACACCCTGTGACATCGTTGTGCAGGACAGGAAATCCGCATACAGCTGGATGCTGTAGAGGATGCCTGCCAGCCAGATATATCTGCCGGAGAATGACGCATAGTTCTCAAACACGGCACTGACAACAGGTGCAGCATGATCAGCGATCATATATTTCAGGAACAGGCCGCCAATGACCAGATAGATCCCCTTTGTGACCTGCTGTTCATCAAAATCATGCCCTTCTTCCAGCTGAGAGGAAAGCTGACCGTAACGAGGGATCGGACCCTGTATGATCTGCGGGAAGAACGACGCAAAAAGCACGAATTTCGCAAAATGTTTCTGTGGAGTGATCTTACCGCGCGCAATGTCGGACAGATAGGCGCACAGCTGCATCGTATAAAAGGAAATGCCGACCGGCAGGACCCAGGAATTCCACTGTCCGTGCAGCAGGAAATCACGTGCCCTGTTTGCCATAAGCGGACACAGCAGAATGATCCAGCCGATGCTCAGAAGAACGTTCCGTTTCTGACCGGAAGCACGTTCCAGCAGGATCCCCATGCCGAAGGTGATCGCCGTGGTCAGCAGGAAAAACAGCACCAGTACGATACTTGAAGAGACCAGATAATAAAACAGCATGGATCCGGCCAGCAGGACCAGATACCTGTGCTGTTTCGGTACAAGATAGTAAAAGACAGACAATACAGCGATCATCAGAAAATATGCAGGTGCTGTATAGCTCATGACTGTCCCCCTTATATACGTGAATTATTGTATCTGTTTTTGGGCAGAAAGAAAACATGATGCCTGTGTGTGCATCATGGTTTCAGTGACTTCCATCTCGTATCAATGGCTTTTATGATCCGCTTGGGGGAAAGGTCATGGAAGATGTAGTTGAACATCCTCTCCCTGCTTCCTCTGACTTCTGTATTGATGCCTCTCTTTGACACATCGATCGGGAGCTGTTCCCGTTCGATCAGTTCCACAGCACTCTGATTCCATTTGCCGTGGTTCAGTGCACCGCCTCCGTCAATGTCATAGACAAATACATGGTTGTCAGGCTCTGCGCAGTAGAACTTCTGATCCTTATAACGGAAAGAACGCTTGCTGCCGAGTGTTTCAAACATCCAGGCATTCTCATGCGGACGCATATCCTTGAGCAGAGCTTCCCTTCTCCATATCGCAGCCTGGCAGCTCATGCGGTATTCCCCGTTCTGGGGGCGCAGTTCAAATCCGGGATATCCGCTCGGCAGATTTGCCCCGAAGCGGATATGAGAGAAGTTGAAGCATGTGATCTGCGGATCCTGATCCATCCACCGGATGCAGTTTTCGATCTGTTTTTCATCGACCGGTCCTTCCAGGAAGAAGTCATCCAGCAGGAAGATCACATAATCCGTTGTGATCCGTTCAAATGCCTTCATCTGCAGCTCGGACCAGGTGGGAATGGTGCCTTCCGGGTACAGGTCCAGTGTTCTGATATCCAGACCTTCAAATGAATACTTTTTGCTTTCCGTGATCAGTACGATCGGGATATCCGGATTCCAGTATTTTTTCAGCAGTGTGAAAAACGGATCCCAGAGATCACTGTATTTATCACAGCTGCTGATGGCCAATGTTGCATTTTTCATAGACTTCATTCCTCATTCAGTATATCGATCAGGTTATGGTAGAACGATGAGAGCGTGCGGTCACGGCTGATCAGACGTGCGCCTTCCTGCAGCTGCGCGCATTTCTGCGGATCATTCAGCAGATCATCAACAGCGCTGCAGATGGAATCAGCCAGGTGTTCATCATTTTCCAGCATGACGGCACATGTTTCATCCGCATACTCGGGAATACCGCCCATCGTCGTTGTGATCAGCGGACGCTGCATTCTCAAACACTCGATCACAGCCAGCGGGGCTGCGTCTTCACAGGTAGAGGGCATGCAGACGACATCACCCATGCAGTAGTAGACCGGTACCTGATCATGATCGACATATCCTGTGAAGATCACTTTGTCCTCACCGATCTCCTTTACCAGTCCATACAGCTCATCTTCATACGGGCTTCTCGCATTGTCTCCGAAGTTCAGGCTGCCGACGATCACCAGCACGCAGTCATCCCTGTTCAGTTTTTTGAACGCCTGCATCAGTTCCCTGACGCCCTTGCCTTCCATCAGTCTTCCCAGGAAGAGGACAACTTTGCGGTCCTGCACATTCAGCTTTTCCCGGACTGCCTGCACATCCGCTTCCGTGACGTTTGCAGGATCAAACAGCGTCTCATCCACGACATTCTTCAATACAGCAAACTTTTCGTCAGTGTATTCCGTACCGATATTCTTTGCGAACGCATTGCCGATGAATCTGCTCACGCAGATCACTTTTTTCGCGTCTTTTGCAAGCTGCTCGGCCTTTGCGTATTTTTCCGGATGGTTATGCAGGTGGAAGTAGTACTTCCCGGCATATTTCTCAGCATTGTTCTGATACTTCAGGACCCACAGTGAAGCCATCTGGTTCTCGAAGATCACTGCGTCATAATCATTTTCATGAAGCTTGACTGCACACTGGTACAGATAATCGATCCTCTGGAATGTCGTCTTGAAAGACAGATGATTGACATAGTCCAGGATGTCATAAGCAACGTAATGGAACGCTTTGTCCAGCGCGATCCAGTGTTTGCGGGGTTTGATGAATTCAAAATGAACAGACGGATACCTGACGCCTGCCTTTAATGCAAGGGGATCATAGATGCTGAAAAGCGTCAGATCCATCTCCCCGAATATCTCGTTTTCCTTCAGGATCATCTCCGTGAGCGCTTCTACCGCGCCTCCGCGCACGGCAGGCACCGGAAAAGCACCGTTGGTGATGAAAGCCACACGTTTGCGTCCTGACATCATGACTCCTTTTTCGTCTCCTGCAGTTCCTTCTGAAGAGACGCTACCTTGTAGTTCAGCTTCCTGATATCTTCATTCATTCTGCTGATCTTCAGGAATGAATAATAGCTCAGCAGAAACAGGACCGCCGTCATGGCAAGGAATACAAAGTTGCTGACGGACTGGAAGCCGATCGCATCCGCGATCGATCCGGCAAGCTCCGGCCAAAGACCGATCAGCAGAATGATGGCTGCCATTGTGATCCAGAGGACTGCATAATGAACATCCATGCTGGATTTCACGGAACTGTAGATAATAAATACAAGCACAAGCAGTGAACCGCCGATCAGGGCAGCTCTGAGTGCTGCGGGAATATATACCATAATCAATACTCCTTACCACTGCAGAAACAGTATGGACATCAGGATCGTATACATATAACGGGCTGTTTTCAGGGGGCTGCGGAAGAAATAGCTGGCGCCTTCCGTTCTCTCCTGCATGTTGACCTGTGTTTCCGCATATTTATAGCCTCTGTGCAGGACGTATGTCAGTGCATCCGGCTCAGCGATGAAATTCATGTTCTTGGCAAAGTCTTCCAGCGTCTTTTTTCCCAGGGCACGCATGCCGGAGGTCGGATCCGTAACGGTGATCCCTGTCTTGAGTTTGATCGCCCAGCAGATCAGCCTGGAGCCAAGCATGCGCATGGTCAGCGGTTTTTTCTGGTCAATGAAGCGGGATCCCACGACGTAGTCATATCCTTCTTCGATCTTCTCGACAAGATTCCTGATATAGACCGGCGGGTGCTGTCCGTCTCCGTCCACAACAAGCGCAGCGTCATATCCATGGTCATGTGCATACATGAAGCCCATTTTTGTCACTGCGGCAAGACCTGCGTTGACCGTGAGATCCAGATGGCTGAACCCCTTTTCCGCCAGCATCTGCGCGCTGTTGTCAGTGGAGCCGTCGTTGATGACAATATAATCCCAGCCTTCGGCAGTGATCTTCGGGATCAGCACAGGCAGGTTTTTTTCTTCGTTGTATGCAGGAACTATAATTAATACTTTCATCGTTTTATCCTTGTTATCGAAGTATATGATATCATATTAAGAGCTGTTGAAGGAAAGGAAGTCTATGAAACGCTGTCTGGTCATACCCGCAACATTTTTCCCGTACAACGATACGAATTCACAGATCGTATACAAGCATCTGCGTCTTTTGGACATGGAATATGATGTATGCGCGCTGAGAAACTATCCTGAAGAAAAACAGCTGCAGGATGATCTTGACCGTGATCCCAATTACGCAAAATTTCACGTTACATGGGCTGATGAATACAACAATGTATGGTTCAACATCAAAAACGTCAATCTGATCAAAGCGCTCCGCCACATGAAGAAATATGTGGAAACGGCTGTGCAGATGTATGACGGACAGGATTATGTATATACGATGACATGGCCCTGCTATACGACAAGAGCCGGCGTCATCCTGAAGAAAGAACGGCCTGCCGTGAAATGGATCGCCGCATTCTCTGATCCGATCAACCATAATCCGTATATGTTTGATGAGGAAACATACAGGAATTACTCCCTGCCTGAGAAAGCTGCCTTCAAGGCATATCTGAAATACTATGTCGTAGCTCAGGATGAGGCGAACGCCCTTGAACAGGCAGACCTGCTGGTATTCATCAGTGAAGAACTGAGAGACTTCATGATCGAACAGTATGTGAAGTACTTCGGCAAGGTATCTGAGGAAAGCATCCGCAGAAAGTGCGTGGTCGTTCCGCTGAATTATATTCCTGAATGGAATATGGTAAAGCCAGTACAGAAAGCAGCTGCAGATGATACATATACACTTTCTCATTTCGGCAGGATCTACGGACTGCGCATCATTGAGGAATTCATATATGCCGTCAAGCTGTTCACAGAGCGCTATCCTCAGCAGAAGTTCATGATCGAACAGTACGGGGAATTCCGGAAGACTGACCGCAGGCTGATCCATCAGCTGGGTCTTGATCCGTATTTTGCGATCAGTGAAAAGATCCCGTATGAAGAATGCATTCAGAAAATGAATGAAAGCGACGGCGTTCTGCTGTTTGATACGATACTGCCGGATGACGGCTTCCAGCCGTTCCTGCCCAGCAAGCTGATGGAATACTCCCTGCTGGAAAAGGATGTACTGGCAGTCACGACAGAAAAGAGCCCTTCCTGGCGTATTCTGAAGAAAACAGATGCACTGGCCTGCAGATATGACAGGAATGACATCCTGAAAGGACTGGAGGACCTGATCATACACAGAAAGCCTTCCAAAGTTGATTACAGAATGACGAATGAGGAAGCATCCATGATCCTGCAGCAGGCGATCGCCGATATGGATCAAAGAGGTACAAAATGATAGAAAAGATCAAAGAGAAATTCTTTAACAAGCAGTTCCTGGTATTCGGGATCATCGGTGTCATCAATACCCTGGCATCGCAGCTGCTGTACATGATGTTTGTCAACATGAATGTCGGAGTCGGCACATCCTCTGTTCTGGGTGATGTGATCTCCATGGTCGGTTCCTACTTCATGAACACATACTTTACTTACAAACAGAAACCGACATGGAAGTCTGCTGTGACATTCCCTGTCAGCTACATTCCCGGAACCATCATATCCGCGCTGATAACGATGCTGGTGGTGGATGTATTCCACGGACCGAAGCTTTGGGCAAAAGCGATCGCTCTGCCGATCTACTTCCCGATCAACTATATCTGCATGAGCTTCATCATGAAGACGTTCGGTAAGAAACAGGACAACTGAACATCTGACGCCATCACTTCCTCCGTATGAACAGCTTCATACAGATTTACAGAAAGGACAGCAATTAAAAGACAGTTTGATTATGAACACACAAAAGACAGTACTGCGAAAACTGATGATCCTGATGATCTGCCTGACTGTCTTTTTTGTATTCAATCGTTATGGCTATACCTTCTATCAGACAAATGATGATGAAGCGCTCAACCTGATCGCAGCCGGTGCATACGGTACCGGATACAGTCAGTATCTGATCTATATCAACATCATTGCCGGATGGTTCCTGCGGATCTGCTATCAGCTGTTCCCTTCGGTCAACTGGTATTACAGCATATCGCTGGCATTGAATATCACCGGCATTTACTGCATTGCGGAATGCCTGACACGTGAGAAAAGTCTGTTTGATCAGATATGGGTCACGTTCCTGATCAACGCACTGCTGTCATATGACTATTACGGCGCGTTCCAGTTTACGAAAAACGCATTCCTGTATTCAGCGGCAGGATGGCTCCTGTTCAGCAGCTGCCTGAAGCACAGGAACACACGTGATGCTGTGCTGTCATGGCTGATGCTGGTCGTCGGGTTCTGCTGCAGAAGACAAAGCTTTCTGTTTACGATCCCGTTTGCGGCTGTATCATTGACCCTGCAGATCCTTCGTTCAGGCAGAACGGTCAGAGATCACAGATATGCATTCCGGCATCTTGGCATTATCATGGCCTGCTGCATGATCCTGTTCGCTGCAGACAGACAGCCCTACCGGCTGAAGGAATGGCAGACCTATGAGAAAGTCAATCAGTACACGACAAACATCCTTGATTTCGGCGGTCTGAAATACAGCAAACATGAGCAGGAGCTCAGATCACTGAACATCAGTGAAACAGATATGAAGATCCTGCAGTCATGGAATTACGGTGATCCTGACAAATTCACACCGGACACACTGGAACAGATGGCAGCCATGCAGGGCAAACGGTTTTCAGTGTCAAAATTCAGCACATATGCACAGAGATCATTGTCCGGGATCATTGACCTGATCACAGGCAAACAGAATCTGACGATCTTCGTTCTGATCATGTCTGTCATGGCTATTCTGACAGGGAAAAAGCAGGCGCTGATCCTGACGGTCAGTGCATGGCTTCTGATCCTGGCAGAATACATGTTCCTGCAGAGTCTGCACAGAGTTCCCTGGCGCGTTACGATCGGTATCTGGCTGATGGCAGGCGTCATTCTGGCAGAATGGCTCAGCTCAAACACAGTATATAAAAACAAAGCCGTGAAG
>CAMOPG010000117.1:0-8299 GCA_946622165.1 uncultured Erysipelotrichaceae bacterium | reverse complement strand
GAAACGCTGCATATCAGTGGACTGTTGCGCAGGATGGAACGATCAACGTGAAGGGTGAATACACCAAGTTTGCCAACAGCGAAGACGGAAATGCGGACGGCACATGCGTCAGGATCTTCGTGAACGGTGCAGAAAAGAAGTGGCTCGGAACGATCGGCAACTTCGCTGATGAACAGACTGTTACATTCGATGAAACATATGAAGTGAAGAAGGGTGACGTCATTACATTCGCGGTCAATCCGGAAGGAAATGACTCCTACGACGGAGGAAGGCTTGCTGTAACGATCAGCGATGCTTCGGGAACAGAACCTGATCCTGAACCCGAACCTGATCCGGAACCGGAACCCGATCCCGACAGAACCAACAACACATCACTGGCCGGAAGCTTTGGAGAACAGGGAAATGACGGCTGGAACTATGGTATGTGTGAATGGGACGGAGCCGGTTTCGAAACACTGACTTATGACGCAGACAACAACAGATACTACAACAGCGGCAAACCGGAACTGAAGGCAGACTTTGTTGAACCCGGAAACGGAAAGAACGCTGCATATCAGTGGACTGTCGCACAGGATGGAACGATCAACGTGAAGGGTGAATACACCAAGTTCGCCAACAGCGAAGACGGGAATGCTGACGGTACATGCGTCAGGATCTTCGTGAACGGTGCAGAAAAGAAGTGGCTCGGTACGATCGGCAACTTCGCTGATGAACAGACTGTTACATTCGATGAAACATATGAAGTCAGCAAAGGAGACGTCATCTTATTCGCAGTCAACCCTGAAGGCAATGACTCCTATGACGGAGGAAGGCTCTCTGTAACGATCAGTGAGTCAGACTCAAAAGCAGGTTCAGACACTGCTTCAAACAGTAAAGCAAAGACTGCGAAAAAGCAGAAAAAAGAAGAACCTGCTGAAGAAGATGTGATCACGGAAGAAACGTCTGAGGAAGAGAAAGATCCTGAGATCGAACCTGAAACCGAAGAAACAGCTGATGAAGAAGCAGAACCTGAAAAGGATGAAACACAGGAAGAACCTTCTGAAACAGTGATGCCGGAAACGACTGAACCGGAAAGCACTGAGATCGTTGAGACCGAACCGGAACCGGAAACTGAATTCGTACCGGAGGAAGCGGTCGTCGAAGAAGCACCTGCCGAAGAGCCCGTTCAGGAAAGCGAATCGGAAGAACCTGAGCAGTATCCCGAGGCAGAACCGGAAGAAAAGACTGAACAGGAAGGCTGAATCAGCCAAAGCACAGCTGACCTGATCAGTTAACGAAAAAGTCCCACGGAAACAGACAGTCACATGTCTGCGGAAGCGGGACTTTCTTTATACGTACTATGGTCAATGATTTGATTATTTCCGGCAATGCGTTATGATATTCGGGTTACAGGAGATGACTATGAAGAGCTTTCTGAAAGATCTTGAATATAAAGCCGCAAGGTTTATGTACGGCAGATACGGTGCGGATGAATTATCACGTGCGTGTCTGATCACAGCCGGGATCCTGCTGATCGCATCATTATTGCTGAAAATGCCTTTGCTGAATGCCGCAGGTCTGATTCTGCTCATATGGACGGAGTTCAGGATGTACTCCAGAAATACTGCAAAGCGCAGGGCAGAACGGCAGGCATATCTGAACCTGAAATACCGCACGCAGCGTCCGTTCAGGGTCATGAAACTGAACCGTACGGAAAAGGAATATAAACATTTTGCCTGTCCGCAGTGCGGCAGGATCGTGCGTGTGCCAAGAGGACATGGCCGTATTACGGTGACCTGCAGACAGTGCGGGAAATCGTTTGAGGGCAGATCATGACCGGAAAACGCCATTCAAAAATGAAAGATTATCATGTAATATATATACGGGAAGAGAACATCTATTCAGGACGTGAGTTATTTTCATCATACTCCGTCCTTTTATGTTACGATTGGTTACCGTGATAGGGAATACTATGAAAGATATACAGAAGCAGTTATTTGAACAGCAGGACGTTCAATACAGGTCATTTATGGCTGAGCTGATACCGACTGTATCCGATGACAGATTCATCGGGATCAGGACTCCTGTTTTGAGGAGTCTGGCAAAAAAGCTGTCCGGTACAGAAGCGGGCATGCAGTTTCTGAATGAACTGCCGCATGAATATTTTGAAGAGAATCAGCTTCATGCGTTTATGATCTCTGCAATTAAGGATTACGATCAGGCTCTGCAGTATGTCGAAGCATTTCTGCCGCATATTGATAACTGGGCGACATGCGATCAGCTGATCGTAAAGGCCTTCCGGAAAGATCCGGAACGGGTGCTGCCGAATATTGAATCATGGCTTTGTTCTGACCATCCGTATACAGTTCGTTACGGGATCGAATGCCTGATGAAGCTGTTTCTGGATGAACATTTCAAAGAGACTTATCTGCAGCGTGTTTCCCGTGTAAGAAGCGATGACTACTACGTGAATATGATGATCGCATGGTATTTTGCCGAGGCATTGGCAAAGCAGTATGATACAGCCATCTGTTATATCAGACAGTATCAGCTTCCGGAATGGGTGCATAACAAGGCGATACAGAAGGCTGTTGAAAGCTTCCGGATCAGTGATGAACAAAAGCAGGAACTGAAACAGTACCGGATCAGACATACCGGTAAAAAAAGATGAAGCTGAAGGAGGGCTGCATATGACGGAAAAATATGTGCGCAGCTGTACAGACTGCGGAAATGAATCGTGCATGAATATACTCCCGGTACTGAAAGACCTTCCGGAAGATCTTCGTCAGAATATGCAGCAGTACATGAAAACAGCGCATTTCGCAAAAGGAGATTACCTGTTCTACGAAAATGATCCTGCTGACAGGATCCTGATCATCCGTGAGGGCAGGATCAAGATCGGAAGACTGGACAGCGATGGCAATGAACGGATACTTGATATCCTGCACAACGGTGAAGTCATCTGGGATTCATTGACGGAACGTCAGAATGTATTTCCGTACAGTGCTGCAGCACTGACAGAGGTAGATCTGTGCATGATCGACCGTGAGACATTTATGAAAACGATGTCGGATCATCCTTCCGCGGCGGTGGATCTGATCACTGCCCTTGGCAGGAGACTGCGCGAAGCAAATGAAAAAGCATTGCTGCTGAGCATACAGAACCCGATGAAACGTCTGGCAGGATTTCTTCTGGACAGGGATATCCGCTGCATGGGACCTGAGATCAATCTGAAGCTGGAAGATATCGCTTCTTCGATCGGCATGCGTCCTGAAACTGTCAGCCGGAATCTTTCCAAGCTTGAAAAGCAGGGGATGATCAGACGGATCGGCAAAGGCAGGATCCTGGTAACGGACAGAAATGCGCTGGAAAAACTATATGAGGAGCTGTGATGAATACGATCAAGGGAAATATCCATTCAATTGAATCATTCGGATCTGTAGATGGTCCGGGCGTACGTTTTCTGATCTTCCTGAAAGGCTGTCATCTGAGATGCAGATACTGCCATAACGCAGATACATGGGAAGAAGGCAGTACGGATCAGAGAACTGCGGATGAACTGCTGGAACAGGCAGAAAGGTACAGATCATACTGGGGCAGTGAAGGAGGGATCACGGTCAGCGGAGGAGAACCTCTGCTTCAGCTTGACTTCCTGATCGACCTGTTTACAAAAGCAAAGGAAAGAGGGATCCATACATGCATCGATACTGCCGGAGAACCGTTCAGCAGGGATCCTGATTGGTTCGGCAGGTTTCAGAAGCTGATGCAGGTCACGGACATCCTGCTGATGGACATCAAGCATATCGACCGCAAAAAGCATATCGGTCTCACCGGCAAACCGAATGACAATATTCTTGATATGTTCCGTTATCTGTCAGATATCGGCAAGCCGATCTGGATCAGATATGTGCTTGTGCCGGGACTGACCGATGATGAAGATGACCTCAGACGGACCGGGGCGTTCATATCCGGGCTGAGCAATGTCCGGAAGATCGATGTTCTGCCGTATCACGCAATGGGCGCATACAAGTGGGAAAAACTGGGATATCGATACACACTTACTGATACCAGATCACCTTCAGCGGAGGAAGCAGACAGTGCACTGCAGCTGCTTTCCGGAAAATCATTGTAATTTATTCGGCAAACTTGATTGTAATCAAGGAACATGTTATATATTTACAATATTCTTATGGCGGTTAAAGGAGAGAGGTAAAAATGAGACAAGAATGGAGAGGCTTCAGCGGCACACGCTGGACAGAAGAGATCGATGTCCGTGAATTTATTCAGAAAAATTATACGGAATATCTCGGCGATGAATCATTCCTTGAAGGTCCGACAGAAGCAACTGATCGGCTGTGGGGAAAAGTACAGGAACTCCAGAAGGAAGAACGTGCAAAAGGCGGCGTTCTGGATATGGAGACCGATATTGTTTCAGATGTTGACGCATACGGCGCAGGCTATATCAGTGAAGAACTGAAGGATCTGGAAAAGATCGTCGGTCTTCAGACAGATAAGCCCCTGAAGCGTGCATTTATGCCTTATGGCGGCATCAACATGGCTGAACAGGCATGCAAAGCATACGGCTATACACCGAATGCTGATCTGCATCATATCTTCAATACGTATCATAAGACACATAACCAGGGTGTTTTCGATGCCTACACATCTGAAATGCTCAAAGCACGTCACAACAAGATCATCACAGGTCTGCCTGACACATACGGCAGAGGACGTATCGTCGGTGACTACAGACGTGTTGCACTTTACGGCATTGATCACCTGATCGACAGCAAGATCAAAGATCTGAAGTATCTTGGCGGCGGCGACCTGAGAGAAGAAGACATCCGTCTGAGAGAAGAAGTAGCTGACCAGATCAAAGCGCTCAAGAAGATGAAGACCATGGCTGCAGCATACGGCTATGATATTTCCGCTCCTGCAAAGAACGCTAGAGAAGCTGTCCAGTGGCTGTATTTCGGATACCTGGCTGCCATCAAATCACAGAACGGCGCTGCTATGTCTGTCGGACGTGTTTCCACATTCCTCGATATCTATATTCAGAGAGACCTTGAAGAAGGCACACTGACAGAAAAAGAAGCACAGGAACTGATCGACCATTTCGTTCTCAAACTGAGAATGGTCAAGTTCGCACGTATCGCTTCCTATAACGAGCTGTTCTCCGGTGACCCTGTATGGGCAACTCTGGAAGTAGGCGGCATGGGCGGCGACGGCCGTGCACTCGTTACAAAGAACGACTTCCGCTTCCTGCACACCCTGGAAAACATGGGACCGGCACCGGAACCGAACCTCACAGTTCTGTATTCCCCGCGTCTGCCGCTCAATTTCCGCAGATACGCATCCAAGATCTCCATTAAGACAAGCTCGATCCAGTATGAAAATGACTGTGTCATGAGACCTGTATGGGGCGATGACTACAGCATCTGCTGCTGTGTATCCGCAACTGAAACAGGCAAGGAAATGCAGTTCTTCGGCGCACGTGCAAACCTTGCAAAGTGCCTGCTCTATGCGATCAACGGCGGCATTGATGAAAAGACACTGCAGCAGGTAGGTCCGAAGTACCGTCCGATCGAAGGAGACGGACCGCTGGATTTCGTAGAAGTACTTGATAAGTACAATTCCATGATGGACTGGCTGGCAGGACTGTATGTCAACATCCTGAACCTGATCCACTTCATGCACGACAAATACTACTATGAAGCTGCAGAAATGGCACTGATCGATACGAATGTCAGAAGAACATTCGCTACCGGTATTGCCGGCTTCTCACATGTTGTTGACTCTCTGTGCGCGATCAAGTATGCGAAGGTATATCCGATCAGAAATGAGCAGGGTATTGTCATCGATTATAAGATCGAAGGAGACTTCCCGCGCTATGGAAACGATGATGACCGTGCTGACCAGATCGCTGTATGGCTGCTGAAGACATTCATCAGCAAGGTTTCTTCACACCACACATACAGGAATTCCCAGCCGACCACTTCCATCCTGACGATCACATCCAACGTTGTATACGGCAAGAACACAGGGTCCATGCCTGATGGAAGAAAAGCAGGCGAACCGCTGTCACCCGGTGCAAATCCTGCATACGGTGCAGAAAAGAACGGTCTGCTCGCTTCCCTGAACTCAGTAGCGAAGCTGCCGTACGAATATGCACTTGACGGTATCTCCAATACGCAGACGATCAGCCCGAGCGCACTCGGACACAATGATGATGAGCGCAAGAACAACCTGGTAAGCGTGCTTGACGGTTACTTCTACAAGGGTGCGCATCACCTCAATGTCAATGTATTCGGTACGGAAAAACTCTATGATGCAATGGAGCATCCTGAGAAACCCGAATATGCAAACTTCACGATCCGTGTCAGCGGTTATGCGGTCAAGTTCATTGACCTGACAAGAGAGCAGCAGCTCGATGTCATTGCAAGAACCTGCCACGATCACATGTAATACAGGCTTCATACAGAACAGAAAGACCGGAGCGATCCGGTCTTTTGTTATGGCAGTATGGATAACGATCGTCATGATTCAGGGATCAGGCCTGCTGCGCTTCTGTTTTCTTCAGGAAGTCCATTATGATCGTGAACCACTCTTCTCGTTCTTTTTCATTGGAATAGTAGATCTCATGCCTGGATTCCGGGAAGAGATGCAGGATGGCAGAAGGGATCTTCTTGACCAGTTCATCAGTTGCCTCATTGACGACCATCTTGTCCTGGCCTGCTTCAAGCACAAGAAGAGGTACCTGGATATCGGCTGTATGCTTGATGACATAGTCCATTCCGTGCAGGGAAGCATTCAGCCATCCGGCTGTGCCGGCTATGGTCTGGTAGTCTTCATCCGCAAGTCTCTGATCAAACTGATAGTTGAAACGGATCTCAGACAGGGTATTGCTGTTCTTGAAGTCCCTGATGCCGTCAAAGCGCTTCTGGTTGGGCAATAACATCATATCCCTGTGCGTGACCTTTGTGGCGGCAGCCAGCGTCTTGATGACGGGGAGATGCCATCCCCCGAAATCAAGCTGGATCATCGGGGATGACATAATGCCTGCTTCATACTCTTCAGGGTATTTCTCCAGATACATGGCAGTCAGGCATCCGCCCATGCTGTGGCCGAACAGGATATGCCTGTCTTCAGGCGTGAGGGGGAATACGACCTGATGGGAGAAGCTGTAAATGTCATCCATGTACTCATTGTAGGAGCCGACATAGACGATATCCTTTTCCTTGGCGACTCTGGCAGATTTGCCATAACCTCTCAATTCCAGAAAAAAGACGGAATAGCCTGCCTGATAGAAGCGGTACATGACTTCATGGTATTTTCCGAAGAATTCACAGAATCCATGAACAAATGTAATGGATGCTTTGGCATCGGGATTCAGCGCATAGTAGTAGCGGATCCTCGTACCGTCACCCGTCAGAAGATCTTTGCTGACAATATGCTCTTTCAGCCATGGCTTGATCTGATTTGTCAGCAGATCATTGAATGAATCGTTCTCAAATACGTATGTTTCAGCGACTTCACGTGTCGTATCCGGTTTGTTGGTAATGATGGCCTTTACACCGAGGTCGATGCATTTGCGGATATGCTCCGGTTCATCGACTGTCCATACATTGATGTCCAGACCTTTCTTAGCACAGTCCTTTGCGACATCAGGATACTGCAGGTTGTATACAGCAGGATTGATCGCATCCATGCCGTATTTCTTTGCGTATGCGGGCATATCGATCGGTCCATCCGCATAAAGGAAACCGACATATGCATCCTTTTTCAGTTCTTTGATGCGTCTGCATGTATAGTGGTTGAATGAGGAATAGTTGACGCGGTCTTCCATTCCTTTTTCTTTGACAAGCGCCAGTATTTTTTCCTCCAGATGATCATAGAAAACGATGCCTGTCTTCAATTCAATGTCGATCGTCAGATCAGTCGGTTTCAGAAGGTCCAGCACTTCATCCATGGTCGGAATATCCGCATGTTCGAATTCCGGATGTGTTTTGTTGTAATTGAACTTTCTGAGTTCAGCGAGGGTCATATCCTTGACCCAGCCGGAACCGGTGCTGGTACGGTCAATGGTCTCGTCATGGATGACAACGATCCTGTCATCTTTTGTCAGCTGGATATCCAATTCAACACCATCAGCTTTCATTTCGATCGCTTTCTGAAATGCCGGAATGGTATTTTCAGGCGCATAGGCACTGGCACCTCTATGAGCCCAGATCAGTGGTTTATTCATGAGTATTTTTCTCCTGACAACATTGTACTAACGCACTCATTCGAGTGCGAGCTTTTTCTCCTGATATCAATCATT
>CAMOPG010000116.1:0-8309 GCA_946622165.1 uncultured Erysipelotrichaceae bacterium | reverse complement strand
GCATTCTGCTTGTTGGAGATGTGTTCATGAACACCGTTCATCATGAAGTTGGTGTTGATGTTGATCTCATTGATCGTCAGCCAGTATTTGACCAGTCCCTTGTATCTTGTGAAGATCGTGCGGCAGTATTTTGCAAAAGCATCGACTGTATGACGGCTTACCCATCCGTCATATTCATTAGCAAGATGGAGAGGGCAGTCAAAGTGATAGATCGTGACAAGGGGTTCAATGTTGTATTTATGGCACTCCTTGAATACATCCTCATAGAACTGCAGTCCTTCTTCGTTCGGTACTTCATCATCACCGTTAGGGAAGATCCTTGTCCAGTTGATGGAAAGTCTGTAGACATTCATGTTCATTTCTGCGAACAGTGCGATATCTTCTTTCCAATGATGATAGAAGTCTGTCGCAACGTGGCTGGGATAGTAGACATCAGGATCTACATAAGCCTTTGCGCCGGCAGGAACTTCTTCTCTGTTTCCGACAGTTGTTTTTGTGCCGTCTGCCAGTTCAAGATAGATCTTTCTCTGAATACCGTGAATACCATCACCGCCGGTGATCGTATCTGCGACTGCCAGGCCTTTTCCGCCGGACAGATAGCCGCCTTCATACTGGTTTGCCGCAGTTGCGCCGCCCCAGAGAAAACCTTTCGGGAATCCCATAAAATTTGTCCTCCTTTATATTTTTATGAAATCATGTGCTGTCTTTATTATACATGGGAATCATGCGAAATTTGGAAACGGCTGCTGACACAAAAGTGTCTGTTTTGCAGATGCGGACAGTATCGTCCGTACTCAAAAACTGCGGCAAAAAAATACCGCGCTGTTTGTTCAGCGCAGTATTCTCTTAGTCCTTGATCCTTCCGAGCATGTGGATCAGCGCGGAATTGTAGTAAACAGCTACTTCATTGGTAGACCAGCTGTCGAATGAATCAATGTACATCTTAGCCGGAGGCATGTTGTCAGGCAGTGCCTGCGTCAGCTTATCATCACGGTAGCTGTCAGGTCCGCCGACCAGTGCGCCGGGCAGGGATGTATTTTTTGCTTTGGCAACACGGCTGTGCACATCGGAAGGCGTGTTGGAACCGAAGCCTGTTACAAAGCAGATGTTCAGACTGTTTCTGCCAAGCACATAATGTACCTGTTCCGCAGCAGCCTGCTGATATTTCTGATTGCCTGTAAAGTCATATGCCATGGACATGATCACGCCGTTGTTCAGCGCCTCGGAGTTGCTGCCCCAGCCATAGGAATCCAGGGAACAGAGGTAACCGTTGCCGTTCATCACGCCCAGCAGTCCGTCTGCTTCAGTTTTCAGGGACTTCTTCATCGCTTTGAAGAAATCAGGATCGATCCTGTCGGAATCCTTCGCGGTCAGGAACAGATAACGTCCGTAACCGCCGTTGGCATTCCAGGACAGACCTGTTGCGCATGTCGGATCTTCTTCAAACAGTGCTTTTGCCTGCTCGAGGTATTCATCTTCGAATGTCGCTGCCCACAATGCTGTTTTTGTGAAGAATCTTCCGTCATTGTCGGTACTGTCGAGATAGGAACCGCCGTTGACGCCTTCCGGATTGACCAGATCGATCAGTTCCGGATTGTCTTCAAGCCATTCATCAGCACGCTTGGCTGCTGTCAGGCACTTTCTTGCATATGCCGGATCGACATCTTCGAATACGATGCTTGCCAGAGCCATCGTTCCGGCAAAATCAGCTGTACTTGTTGTTTCCAGGGTCAGTACATACAGATACTGATCATCATGTTCCGGAAGTTCGATATCGGACATGTTCTGAGGAATGACGGTATTGAATACGCCGCCGTCAGAGTTCTGCATCTTCAGCATCCAGTCCAGCTCATATCTAACTTCATCCAGGATATCGGCTGTTCCGTTCATCGATGCCGGAATACTGATCGTATCAGTCCAGGCATCCGGGTTGTACAGGTACGCCATCAGCAGGTCAGCTGCTGCCTTTGCGCCTGTCTTGACATATTTGCCGTAGTCTCCGGCATCATGCCAGCCGCCTGTAACGTCCATATAGACATCTGTTCCATGGACGATGGCATTGTAGTTATGACATGCAAGGTGTGACATGCCGCCTGCCCACCATTCATCCAGATCCATGCTGCAGCGCTGCATCGACAGCATTCTCAGCAGGGAATCACGCATTTCCGTGTAAGGATCGTCTTCAACCTGGAAGGCGTTGGATACGGTTCCGATCTGGGAGCGGATGTAATAGGTGTTGCTGTCGGAAACAGGGGTGAAATCACCGTAGGAATCATATTCCCCTGTATAGTCATCATTCCGCTTGCCGATAATGGCACCGGTGTATACGGGCCATCCCTGTGTGTCCACCACATCAAACATGTCGCCAGCATCATATGCGAATGTGCAGCGCTTCTGTCCGACCGTCTGATATCCGACCTGGTCGATCGAGATGCCTGAGACAACAGGGTTGGAAGATACGATCCTGAAGTTCTCAACGGACACGGTATGATATTCAGCTGTTGTGCCGGAACCGTCATTGCCGATATAGAAATCCACATATGCGTTGTTCGTATATCTGCTTGTCTTGAATGTCAGTTCATGATCATGCGGCTCATAGGATGCGTTCATACTGCCGGAAGCCAGAACAGCATTCGTATTTCCGTCAATGACTGCCATCTGAACGTTTCGGTTCACGTCGGAAGACAGTGAGAAGGTGATCGAAACATTGCTGTTGGCGTTGAACGGGATGCCTCCGCGCGTGATCCTGACAGACTGGATGCCGCTGCCGCCTTTTTCAACGATCGCACCCATTCTGTTCCATGACAGATCACCGTAGCCGAAGCCATCGGAATATGCGACAGTCCATCCGCTGACAAAGTCAGTCGTGTTGTCAGGGTTGCCTACCGTATACGGTTTTCTTTCGTAATCGGTATTGAAGATATATTCATCCGCCACGGGAACAGACGCGTCCGGTGTCGGTGTCGGGATCTCTGTTTCCTCGGGTGTCGGAGTCGGTGCAGGGGTTGTCTTCTGAGTCGGTCTGGCTGTCGCTTCTGCTGAAGCAGTCGGCTCAGCCGTGGGTGAATGCGTCGGGTCCGGTCCGGGTTCAGCCTCCGTTCTTAAATCATTTATAATCGGTACCAGTGACACCAGCAATACCGCACAGATCGCTATCAGTGTGATTTTTCCTTTTTGTGTAAGCTTGTACTTTTTTAACTTGTTCATGCGGTTCATTATACATGATTTCTGTAAATTGTATGTGAAAACGAAAGTAACAAAAGTTTAATAATTCCGGTCTCTTTCAGAACAGATCCATGTCTGTTTGTTCTTCCAGGGATATTTGATGAATCTTTTTCATGCAGATCCAGTAGTTTTTCCGGTGCCTGTTCGGTGCGGATGTGATCTTGAAATCATAGTCATTGCTGTCCAGCAGCCAGTCAATGGTATGCGTGCCTTCATTGATGCAGGTCCGGAATTCCCGAATCTGGGGTGCTGTATATGATCGCTCCAGTGATTTTGCCAGTTTTGCGGCATATCCGGCATATTGTTCGCAATAGAACATGTTGTTCGCGGAATAATACTGCAGGTCAATGGTTCTTGTTTCAGCGGAATTCTCATCCAGAAAGAAAGGACTGTCTATTGTGTTGACAGCATATACATAATACAGGACGGATGTATCCTTCCTGTCAGCTTTGCGTATGATCCTGCCGAGTCTCTGCAGACGCTGTCTGGTAACAGCAGAACAGGATAATACGATGCCGACTTCTGCATCTGGTACATCGATGCCTTCATCCAGCGCTCTGCATGCGACAAGAATATGGTGTTCTCCCGTACGGAACTGATGCAGATACTTCTCTCTGATTTCCTTCTTCAGTTCGGAATGATAGATGCTTATTTTCGGTGTAAACATCTTTTTGATGATATTTGCAATGCGTACGGTCTGTTCGATCCTTTCGCAGTAGATGATAATCTTTTTGCTCAGATCGATCCGTCTAAGCAAAGCTTTCAGACAGTTCTCTCTTTCCGAAGCGTTATAGATCAGGGCTCTGCGCAGCCTGATCAGATTATTCAGTTGGCAGGCGGCACTGCCTTCTTCCGCTTCTGAAAGATACCGGAAAAATTCATTTGAATTCATGTATTCTACAGCAGGGTCCTCGGCAATCATCCGGCCGTATGTTTTCGCAATCAAGTCGGTAAATTCATTATATTCATCCAGCTCTTTTTCATTGAGGCAGATACCTGTATGAAGAATGACATATGGATTGATCACCTGATCATTCCATGCTTCAGAAGGACCGTAATGGTAGATCTCTCTGCCAAGATTCGGAACCAGAATGTCTTCAAAATGGCTGCAGTACGGTGTGGCAGACAGACCGATGCAATGGTATTGATCACGCTGAAAAGCCGGATCATGACGGAAGCGGAAGATATTCCGATTGACGTCACCTGTATAACGGTGACATTCATCACAGATCATGAAAACGTGTCTTCCTTCTTTCATATCATTGATGACGTGTGAAGAAAGAGAATCCCTTGCTGTATTGATTACATATATAAGGAACGGAGTATTCTTGTCATCCTTGTGCGTACCATAATAAAGTCCCACTTTATGAGAACCATAACTGATATTCGGAAAGAAATCCCGTATTGCCTGCTTCCACTGGTGTGCAAGTGATATCGTAGGTACGACGATTCGTATCCGGACGTTGGGATATGTATGGAGAAGGTGATCTGCAGCAGAAAGGGCAAGTATGGTTTTGCCTGCACCGGTTATGACATTAACAATCCCTTCAGTACCACTGTTCTTCCATATGTCCAGACATTCAGCCTGCCATTTATAAAGCTTTTTCTCACTCATGACCAAAATATAACATGGATGCAGCAGGAAGACCGAACGAAAATACTGCTGTTCAAAAAAATGTACACACTGATCAAATCACTTGTGTTTATCACACAGAAAGCAGGAAATCATGTATACTTTTTGAAACGGAGGGTTCAGCTATGAACTATGAAGATTTTTATAACAAAATGCATGATATCGAAACAAAATTGACAGAAACTTCCAAAAACATCGGCGGAGATGCAAAAAATATCAGTAAATGCACAGAAAATGGAGATGTTAAAGCGCTGCGGAAAAATCTTGATGCGCTGGATAATCATATCAAGTCACTGACATCTATGCTGAATGAGCTCAAAGCACAGGCAGATGCGTTTGACGAAAAAGCATATGTATCCGGAGGTGATCTGGAAGAACAGCTGCTTGAAGAATGCAGAAACAAAGGCATTAATGTACGTATGATCAGTACACAGGTCTATGACATGTTCCCAAGCAAAGTGACGGTCAGCCGTGATACGCAGGAGATCGTCATCGATAAGAAAAAGCAGAATTGCTGCCGTCCGAAGACACTTGCTGAAACGATCGCCAAGACCAGAGATAAACTCATGAAGGAAAACTTCAATGCGGCACGATTCCTGGAAGATATGGAAAAGGCATACGATGTTGTGATCCGTATGAAGAATAAGAAGAGCGACCAGGCCTATGTGAATCTCACAGACGTCTATAAACAGATGGTACCTATGGCACGATCCCAGAAAGAGTATGACAGTCAGGCTTTCGCGTTTGATGTAGCGCGCCTTGAACTGAGTGATACACGTATAGCAAAAGACGGAAGGGCGATCAGCTTCAATCCGAGCAAAGATAATAAAAATGCGATCCGTTTCCTGGATTCAAACGGAACGGAACGTTATCTTGCACTGGTTGCTTTTGTACGCAATTGATATTTCTGAGGAGGCTTTATGGATAATAAGGCAGGGATCCGCTTTCTGTTGGACTTCTGGCAGGATCATTATCTGAACGAATATATTTCAGAAGGCGGCAGTAAAATCAAATTCATCACAGGAAGGGAAGGTTCGGGAAAAACATTTCTTTTGTCTGAATTTCAGAAGGATGCAGAACGATGCGGCTATCTGACTGTCTCTTTGTCTGCTGAACAGTTCTATCTGAATGATTTCAGTTTCATATATCTCCAGATACTGAATCAGATAGATCTCGACAGCCTGATCCGGGGATGCGCTTCCAGAATAGCGGGTATGCTGAACTATGACATGGATACGATCGGAAACAGAACACTGGTCGATTATCTTGCATCGATCGGTGCCTCTGACGTCATAACGATGCAGACGATCCGTTCAAACCTGCGTGAGATGTTTCTCCATGATTCACTGATGGATTATAACTTTGCTTCTGCCTGCGCATTATTGACGGCTGATGTTTTAGGACATCCTTCACTGGACGGGGAAAGCAAAAGAATACTGAAGCGCTGGCTGACAGGTGACCGAGCGCTGAAGAGCGCGGAATTAAAGTCTGTCGGATTGTCTTCTGTCAAAATCAACAGATATAATGCACGTCATATGCTGAGGTCACTTGGAAGACTGATTCGGAAAGCAGGGCATCAGGGATTGATCGTTCTGGTCGATGACTTGGAAATACTTTTGGACAGACAGGGAAATGACTTTGTTAAATACAGCTCTGCCAAACGAAATGATACTTATGAAAGCATCAGGCAGCTGGTGGATGATATCGACACTATGAAAAATCTGATGTTTATATTTGCGTTTGACAGAGCAATGATCGATAACGAAAACATCGGATTGAAGTCCTATCAGGCACTTTGGATGAGAATACAGAATGAGATCGTTTCCCGGAAATTCAACCGTTTCTCCGATATTGTGGATATGGACATTCTTTCTGAACAGGTATATACCCCTGAATATCTTTCCGAAATGTCACTGCATTTTGCAGAAGAGGCAGAACAGATGCATCTGCCGTATACGATCCTTGATGAAACGCGAACTGCTGAGCTTTTAAAACAGTCGGAATATGGCTCAATCGGTCTTGCGCAGATGATCAAAAACGCAACGCTGCAGAAGGAGGGGAATGAATGATGAACCCGAAAGATTCAAGACGCCTGATCGAAGTTCTTCGCTCGGGTGTGCCTTCCAGACAGGCAAGTGCTTACTTTACGAATGCGCGGGTAAAACTTCGCCATGAGATCGAACGTACACTTGATCAGATGTGTGAAAACGGACAGTCTTCCTGCAAAATCATTACGGGAAAATACGGTGAAGGAAAAACACATCTGCTGAATACGGTATTTAATATGGCCTCGGAACGAAACATGGTCGTATCGATGATACCTCTCAGTAAAGAAATACCGTTCAACAAACTCGACGAAATATATGCTTCGATCATGCGCAATACATATCTTCCTGACAGAGCACAGCCAGGCTTCATGCATGAACTGCACAGTCAGTTTAAAAACAGTGAATTTGTCAGCCGCCTTGTGATGTTTACTTCGACGGAACTTGAACGCAACAGGCTGATGTATCTGGTGAAAACGTATGCCGGCGCCAAAAATGAAGATGATATTTATCGCATTCAGGCTGATTTTCAGGGGGCATTTCTTCTTCAGAGCGAAGTAAAGAAACTATACAAGGGTGTTTATAAAGAAACGGCCCGGTTTAATGAGCCTTGGAAGAAAACAGAACATATCATGGATTATTTCTATTTCATGAGCTATGTGTTTGAATGCCTGGGTTATAATGGCTGGGTGATCCTGTTCGACGAGGCGGAACTGACAGGACGTCTCGGCATCAAGAGCCGGATGAAAGCATACGGAAATATGGATCAGTTCGTTGATCCATCATCCAGATTTCGGTCGGTATATACCATGATGGCATTTACAAGCTCCTATACGGAAGATGTCATCGAAAAGAAACATGATTATGAGTATCTTGATGTTAACGAGCCGGCAAACAAAGCCAATATCAAGCATGTACTGGACCAGATTATTGCAGCACCGCAGCTTGCAGAGCTTACCAGGAGTGAAATCAAAGATATTCTTCTGAACATCATTGATCTTCACAAGGCTGCATACAATTGGGATCCGGGTATCGCATCGGATGAAGTGATCTGTACTGCACTGAACGCGGGATATCTGCTGAGGACAAAAATACGCACTGCGATCGAACTGCTCGACCAGCTCTATCAATACGGGGAAGCAGGGTCTATCACGATCGGTGACATGATGAGCGGTTCCTATGAAGAGATACCTTCATTGGACGAATTGAATGAAGAAGAGATCTGAATAAACATACAGCCATCCGTTTGGATGGCTGCTGTTATTTTATGATTACTTTGCATTATCACGTTTGTTGTACTGCTCACTGCAGCTCCGGATGCCGTGTGTCCGTGTTTCAGGCGTCCAGCTGATCTCATCGACCAGGTGTCCCTTGGTCTTGCTGTAAACGGAAACGGTGATGCCGGG
>CAMOPG010000115.1:0-8364 GCA_946622165.1 uncultured Erysipelotrichaceae bacterium | reverse complement strand
GTAGAAAACGGAAAAGTTTATGCACTGAATGCGGGAACTGCAGTGATCACCGTGACGACAGCGGACGGAAACAAGACAGCGCAGTGCACGGTAACTGTTTCCAAAATCGACGCGGAAAGCGTTTCGTTTACCGGTCCCGATTCCGTTAAGGTCGGAGAACTGATCGATCTGGATCCTGTCTTTGTACCGGCAAATACGACCAACAGGAATGTTGAATGGCTTACAAGTGACAGCAGTATTGCTGTTGTGGACGAAGACGGTGTCGTAAAAGGAATCAAAGCAGGCACAGTTACGATCACGATGACAGCAGAAGAAAGCGGTCTGTCATACGCAAAAGAGATCACAGTCATCCAGCCTGTCAAAAAGATCGTACTCAGCAGTTCTGAAGAGATCCTGCTGGTAGATGACAGTATGCAGCTGGAAGCAGAGGTGCTTCCGGAAGATGCTTCAAATAAAAACATCGTCTGGTCTTCTGATCATGAAGAAATCGCATCAGTTGATGAAGATGGTGTGGTCTATGCTCTGCAGGAAGGAAAGGCAGTCATTACCGCTGCATCCGAAGATGGAAATGCAAAAGCATCCTGCATCATTACTGTCATGTCGAATGTATTGTATCCCGGTATCTTTATCAAAGGACTGGAATCTTCATACACATATACAGGGTCAGCCATCAAGCCTGAATTTGATGTATATGACAATTCTGTTAACCTGACAATTGAAAAATTAAGGCCAAAGACAGATTACACAGTCACCTATAAGAACACGACTAAAGCATATACAGTAGCTGATCCTGATCATCCGACAGCTGCAGACAAGAAGAAAGCACCGCAGATCATCATCAAATCCAACAGCAAGGGCAACTATACAGGTTCCAAGACGGTCTATTTCTCCATTGAACCTCTGGATATCAATGATGAACAGATCACAGTGGATGAGCTGTCTGTTCAGACAGGCACAAAACCGATCAGTCCTGTTCCTGTTGTGTACTTCAACGGAAAGAAACTGAAAGCCAGGACAGACTTCACAGTTGACTACAACGGATGGGATCAGATGGAACACGGAGACCATACGATCCTGATCAAAGGTATCAATAACTTCAGCGGAACAAGAGAAATTACAGTGCATGCTGCAGATGAACTTGTATCTGTTGCCAAGCTGTCAGTTTCCGCAAAGACATTGAAATACGCTGATCTGACGGAAGAGAACTTTGAAGAGAAGGTAAAAGAAGCCATCACTGTCAAACAGGGGAAGAACGGACTGACACTTGATGCAGACTATACGATCGAAGATCTCTCAGCAGAAGACAGAAAAGTCGGAAGCTTCACAGTCACATTAGTCGGTGATGAGGATCATGGCTTCTACGGAAGACGTACAGTTACAGTGAAGATCACCGGTATTGCACTCTCAGATAAGAAGGTCAAAGCAAAGACAGGTCTCAATTATCCGTATACAGGAGATGAGATCACATTCACTCCGGAAACACATCTTGTTTCCTATAACGGAGTTGACCTGACAGAAGGAACAGACTATGTCATTGACAGCTACACAAAGAACCTGAATGCCGGCACAGCAACCGTTACGCTCCAAGGCATTAACAGCTATACCGGAACAAAGAAAGTCAGCTTCAAGATCACACCTGATACGACTGCGCACACAAGAAAGATCACAGTCGAACCGGCAGTATACGCAAAGGGCGGAAGTAAACCGAAAGTCACAGTGGAAGGACTGACAGAAGGAACAGACTATACAGTCAAGTATGGAAAGAACAACGCTGCCGGAAAGGCCGGAACAGCCACGGTCACATTTAAGGGCAATTACAAAGGAAGCAAGTCTGTCCCTCTGACATTTAATGTTGAGTATAAGGATCTTTCAGAAGTCACGATCACTGCGAAAGACCTGGTCTATAAACAGGGCAAGTACCAGAGCACACCGGTACTGAAAGATACTGATGGAAAGACATTGAAGGCAGGAGTGGACTATGAGAAGACCTATGAATATTCAGGAAATATCATAGACGGAGATGCCCAGCCCGGAGCAGAGATCACAGTCACAGTAACAGGCAAAGGAAACTACACAGGAACAGCATCCGCAAAATACCGGATCCTTGAAACTGGTAAAGACATCTCCAAGATGACATTCAAGATCAAAGACAAGGAATACATCGGTGCGCCTGTATACCTGAGTGATGATGATATTACGGTCATGCTCGGGAAAACGAAAATCGATCTGTCTGAAATAAGTTATATCGTTACAGATTACAAAAACAACGTGAACAAAGGAACAGCTTCCGTCACATTCCGCGGAGTCGGAGACTATGGCGGAGAGAAGACCGTAACCTTCAAGATCAAGGTCAGAAGTATTCTGAGCAACTGGTTTGATGGATTCGGTTATCTGAAAATAGCCGGACATAATGTTTCGTATATGACAGAATCCGATGTGACGATCGATTTCACCGGTGCAAAAATGCGAACGGAAACGTTGAAATTCATGAGCATGGAAGACGGTCAGGTCCATGACTATCAGCTGAATGTGATCAGAGTGAAGCCTGGAAGCTTTGCACTGATCAATGATTCCGTCAATGGTAATACGACAGATGCGTATCCCTTTGCGTATCATGATGGGTATTATGAAGGATATGCACGCGGCATCACGATCTCTTCAGGCGATGTTTCCACATGGCCGACAACAGTATTCCATAACGGGGACGTGATCGGACTGTTCTATGTCGAGCTGACTGACAACTATACAGGAAACTCATCCTATTACTACATCATGATCGACCGGTAACAAATCTGCTGTCGATTGAACAGTTTATGAAAGCTGACAGCTTCTGCATCTGTATGGTGCAGGGACTGTCAGCTTTTCTGCATGATAGAGGATGGATCCCGTCATGTTCATTCTGATTGAATTGATGCAGGATACTTCAAATCTCAAGACGAAACAATAAAGACCATTGTGTAAGGATATTGCAGATCCGCACTGCTATAATGGCCATATACGCATGTGAGGAAGTATTATGAGCACCACAGACAAAGAACCGATCTGGACAGTAAAATTCATTCTTGTCATCATCATGGCAATGTTTTCGGGGCTTGCTGCACAGCTGACATACCCCCTGGTAGCCAGGTTCTCACTGACCCTGAACCCGGATATTACACTGGCAGGTACGATCGCAGGTCTGATGTCCCTGATGTCTCTGTTCGTTTGTCCATTTGCCGGACTGCTGTCGGACCGCTTCAGCAGGAAACGCATCCTGCAGGTCTCCTCAATATGTTACGCCTCTGTACTGCTGATGCACGCACTGATCAGAACGATCCCGGGACTGATCATCCTTCGCCTGCTGGTAGGGGTATTCTTCTCGATCAACAGTGTCACGGTCGTCGCGTTCTCAACTGCTTTCATACCGCAGAGCAGGATCGGTGAAGGACTCGGTTATACTGCGCTTGCAAATGTCCTTGCCCAGGCTGCCGGTCCGGCGATCGGACTGAAGCTTGTTGAGGTATCAGGCTATCCTGCAACGTTTATCCTGGCATCGGTATCTGCACTGCTCTGCGCTGTCGTGATCACGGTCCTGCCATACCGGGAAGAACAGAACAAAGAAAAAAAGAAGTTCAGCTTCAATGACCTGTTTGCGGCAGAGTTTACCGGATTCATGCTGTTGAGCGCGCTGTTCTCAGGGTGCAGCGGACTGGTAGCTACCTATCTTGCCATCCTGGCGGACCAGAGAGGGATCGCAAACATTGCATTGTTCTTTACGGTCTACTCTTTATGCATGGTCGTATTCCGTCCGAATTCCGGTAAGGTGTATGACCGGAAGGGCGTATATTTTGTCCTGATCCCGGCGATCATCAGCACAGCCTGCGCGATGGTATTGATCGGTTTCGGCAAAACACTTGCGGTCATGATCGCTGCAAGCCTGTTCAACGCACTGGGGCAGGGGGCAGGTGTTCCGACACTCCAGGCAGATGTGATACGGAAACTGGATAAAAGCAGGACCGGTGTAGCGACTTCCACGATCCAGATCGGCCAGAATATCGGCAATGCCCTGGCACCGATGGCAGGAAGCTTCATGGTAAAGGCATTGGGCTATCAGGCGATGTACCTGTCCGCAGCAGCCCTGATCATACTGGCCGGCTTTTTCCTGCTGTTTCTGCAGCGTATGAAAGAGGTCAGACAATGATATGAAAACAGGACTGCATCAGGCGTGTACTAAGCAGTCTGGAATCTCTGAGCATCAGACAAAAGATATCGATCAGCAACCGATTGAGGAGACAACTGTGAACTGTCTCCTCTTTGATCATTCCGCATGTTTGTTCTGTTCCCTCAGGTATTCGCTTTCCTGTAGGTATTCGGTGTCATACCGGTATTTCTGCGGAATACGGCAATGAAATAGCTCTGATCACAGAATCTCAGAAGCCGGGCGATCTCCGCAATACTCTTATCCGTTAATACAAGCAGTTCTTTCGCTGACGAGATCCGTTCATCTCTCAGATACTCAACGATGGTCTTTCCGGATCTTTCACGGAACAGCCTGATGAGGTGATAGCGGCTGATGCCGGCAACTGTCTGCTGTATGAGCCGGAAGGCATGTTCAGCAGTGTGTTCGGTCAGAAGGATACTGACCGCTTTGAACGGGATGTGCTGGAACTGACGAATACTGATACCGTGATCTTTGCGTTAGGCGTCAATGATGTATCCTACCTGAACGAAAAGACAAAGGACATCATCTCCTATGAGAATTACATCCGTACTGTGGAAGAGATGACAAACCAACTGAAGAAGCTGAACATCTGGAACATTGCCCAGACGATCACACCCCATCTGAAGTGCGCAAGGACCATGGGTGCCTTTACACAGGAAATGGAAGAACTGCGTCTTTCGCTCAATGACTGGATCCGGAACTGTGACCTGTTCGATGCCGTGGCAGACCAGGAAGAAACTGTCCGTGACAGGGATGAGAAGGGATATTTCTTCCGGGAAGGACTGCATATGGGCGATCATCTTCACCCGAATGAAAAGGGCGGAAGGCTGATGGCTGAAACATATCTGTCCTGTCTGAAAAAATCGATAACCGACTGAATCCTATGAGATCCCGGCAGACCTGGGATCTTTTTTCTGACTGCTGTTTCTTCTGCGGTGATATGATTGTGCTGTACATACATCTTTTGTCGCTTTTCTGTTATACGGCAATCGCTAAAATGGCTGAATCAGATCAGAAAACAACGTATTTTTATCATGTACCGGTCTGTATTGATACGGAATCATCGGAGAAACAAATGGAAGCAGAGACAAAAAACAGAAGAACAGTTTCCGTCAGAAGACAGATCCTGATCGCTATAACACTTGTTCAGGTTCCTGTGATCATTCTGTATTTTTTCATCGTGAATAACTTTGTGGACAGATTCCGGGAGGAACAGTGGTCTTATCAGAATACCGAACTGAAGCGGTATGTATCCAGTCTTCAGGATGAGATCAAGGAGATCGACGAGTTCCTCTTTTATCACTGCTATAACAGCTTTCAGTCAGATGATCCGGATAATTCCCTGAGTGAAGTTGAATACTTTACAGAGGATCTTCTGACGCACACAGGATATATCCATTCCATCGAAGTCCTTGATCAGAACGAAACTGTTCTGTATGAAGCAGGAACAGGTTCCGATGGGATCGTCAAAGATGTGATCGCAAACGGGGACAGTGTGAACCGGGGCTGGATCGTAAGAAAATATGATGACAGCAGTTACCTGATCCGTGTCATCAATGTCAATGAAAAATATGCATCGGTCATCATATCGGTGAAACAGCTTGCCGCAGCGGCAATGGATGTGTATCATCTCAGCGGCAGTGTTCTGCTTCAGAAAGCCGGGGAGAACCTGACTTCTAATCTCTGGGTCCGTCAGGCAGAAGAACCTATACCGGCTTCCATCAAAGAACCGTATCTGCTGATGTCCAACAGGCGTCAGTATATGCTGAGCGAGTCAACGCTGATCGGCATGAGAGTTGTCTATGGCGTACCTTATCAGTATGACTTCCGCTGGCTGTATATGTTCGGATACCTGATGGTTGGCCTGGCAGTGCTGTCGCTAGCCGTAACGATGTTTTATCTGAGACAGTCGATCCTGAAACCGCTGACCGAGATGACCGGCTTCATGAAGCGGATCGGTTCAGGTGAAATGGACCTGCGTCTTCCTGACAGGAAGAGTACGGAACTGATGCAGATATCCGGAACATTCAATGACATGATGGACGATCTCAAAGACGCAAAGATCAGCTCCTATGAAAACCAGCTGACCGCAAGGCGTGCCAAGATGGATGCGCTGCGTCTGCAGATCCGACGTCATTTCTTCCTGAACTGCCTGAAAAACATCTACGCGATGGCAACGACAGGCGACTATGACGGCGTCAAACAGACAGCGTTCCTGCTGTCCGGAAACCTGCGGTATACATTGAACTTTGATGAAGACAGTGTTCCGATGCGGAAAGAACTGGATATGTGCGAAGACTACATCAAGCTGCAGGGCGTCGGACAGGTACTGAAACCGATGCTGATAACGGACTGCGATGAGAAACTGGACACATTTGAGATCCCTCCCGTCAGTCTTCTGACGATCCTGGAAAATTCCTGCAAATACGGTACCAAACAGAACGGACCGCTGCTGATCCGCATTACCGGTAAGATCAGGGAACTCGATGAAAAGAAATACGCGATGATCACGGTGCAGGACAACGGACCGGGATTTGATCCCGATATGCTGAAACTGCTGAACCAGGATCTGAATAAAGTACAGGAAAACAATCACATCGGTATGGCAAACACACTGCTGAGATTCCGAATGCTGTATGGTCCGGAGTGCTCGGTCCTGTTCTCCAACAGCAGCGGTGCGAAAGTTGATCTGACGATACCGATGGAACGCGTGGATAATGAGGTAAAGGCATGAAATTACTGATCGTAGATGACCAGCTGGCAACACTGACCGGACTGACACAGGGCATTGACTGGAAAAGTGTCGGGTTTACCGAGATCGATACCGCACAGAACGCCATGGAAGCACGTATTTCCTTTGCAAAAGGCATTCCCGATGTGATGCTGTGCGATATTGAAATGCCTGTGGAAACCGGGATCGATCTCTGCACATGGGTAAGGGCACAGGAATACAGGACTAAAATACTGTTTCTGACATGTCACTCTGATTTTACCTATGCCCAGGAAGCGATCCGTCTTGGGGTATCCGACTATATCGTCCAGCCTGCACCGTATCACCGCATCCGTGAGAAAGTGGAAAAAACGATCCGTGAGATCGCGATGGAAAGCTCACATTCCAGAATGGCAGATCTCGGAAAGACGTATACCAGCAGGCAGACGGAGATTCATGCGGCGATGCTGAGAGATCTGCTGACCGGCACGATCGATGCCGCAACACTGCAGGAACTGCCGGATTTCCCGGACTTCAGCCGGGACAGCTATCTGGTGCTGATCCAGCTCGTCCAGCAGACGGAAAAGATGCGTGATTGGAATGAAAATACGCTGATGACAGCGCTGCGCAATACGATCCAGGATACGTTTGAAAAGAAGACTTACTCTTCGGTAGTGACGTTCATGGATCATCATATTTATGCGCTGGCTGTCAGGAAGATCAATGGTGTTTTGGACAGGAATGAACTGGTATCCAGGCTGCACTATCTGGAGAGCATGTTTGATATGTATATGCCGTGTTCACTGGCGTTTTATGTCCACAGCTTCAGCAGTGCCCGGGAACCGGGATCTGTATGGGCGGATCTGCTCAGGATCCAGACAACAAATGTGACGGGCAAAAAGGGCGTTTATGCGGAACAGAACGCGAATGATAAAGACAGCCAGTATAAGGAACAGTTCTACAGATGGAACCTGATCCTGACGAACTCCGGAGCCGAAGCCTATGAAAAAGACGCGTTATCCATCCTGCACAGCTACGCGGATGCCGGTCTCTTAAACAATACGGTCCTGTTGGCATTCCACAGGGATTTTACCAGATTGATGCTGTCGGTCAGGGATACCGTGGATACCGACAGCATATTCGAACAGGCATCCCTCCTTTATACGGAAGCCATGCATTCGCAGAAAGCAATGGAAGAAATGCTGCATGTATTCTGCGAAGCGTACGCATCACAGAATGATGGCGACAATTCATCCAGTGTTGCCATGACGATCCAGAATTACATCCAGGAACACCTGAGCGACAATATCCGCAAAGAAGACCTTGCGGAATTGATGCACCTGAATGAAGACTATCTGACCAGAATCTTCAAGAAAGAGACGGGCATGTCCATCAAAGCCTATATCATCCAGCAGAAGATGAATGCCGCAAGGGAACTCCTGCAGACAACATC
>CAMOPG010000114.1:0-8375 GCA_946622165.1 uncultured Erysipelotrichaceae bacterium | reverse complement strand
CTCTCTTTTGCGGCATTGACGTCAACAACGTTGTATCCGGTCGCAAGGACAAGGACAGCACGGATGTTTCCGCATGTCTCAAATGTCTTTGCTGTAACAGGAGTCTTGTTGATGATTATTATCTCGGCATCCCCGATCCGTTCACGGATGATGTCAGCGTCAACATAGCTGGTTCTGTCATATACGATGACTTCACCGAATTCTTTGAATGCATCCCAGGAAAGATCGCCGGGATTCTCGGTATAACCGTCAAGAACAACAATTTTCATATGTTTCAGTCTCCTTAGTTCAGTCTTCCAGCAGTGCCCATGCACGGTTCAGGCAGCGCTTGGTATTTGCAAGAATGATTTCTTCGCTTTCAGAAGCGGTAGGGGATACTTCCATGGAAAGAACAAGCGGTTCATCTGCACGGAAGAAACCTTCTTCCTTGAGTACTTTCAAATAATCCAGAAGCTCCGGAATATCGTTCGCACTGTTCGGATAGCCGAGACGCTGGTGAAGATCACCATATCCCTCTGCGTCTTTATCTGCAACAGCATTGCCGAAATGGAGATGTGTAATATACGGACGGCAGGTACGGATCACATCGGCGGATTTTTCATGGCAGATCGGGAAGTGTGACAGATCGACCAGCAGTCCGAAATTCGGGCACAGTGTGCGGACATCTGCCGCAAATCTGGCAGCCAGCGGAGCCGGTCCGATCAGTGATGCTTTATCAACATCATAATCGAAAACTTCCAGTTCAACCATCATACCTTTTGATGCAGCATAACGGCATACATTGACAGTCGTCTTCAGCAGCTGACGGTAAGCTTCTTCTTTTGTTTCTTCCTGCCACTTGCCGGAAAGGAACGCAATGCCCTTCGCACCGAAGTATTCTGCGTCATCCAGACAGTTTTTCAATGTGTCTTCTGCTTTCTGCCTTCCTTCCTCATCCAGGTCATTCGGATTCAGCTTCGGTCCGAGCAGAGAAGGCTGCGCACCGTAGCATACTTTCAGATGTGACTGTTCAAGGAGGGCTTTGGCTTCTTCACGGTAAGCACCCAACTTGTTGACATTTACTTCGATCGCATCGAAATAATCATCAGCACAGATCTTTTTCAGTGACTCCAGTCCGTCCATCCTCGGATAGCTCATCCACTGGATCGTTCCAACCTGGAAATACTTGTGAATAGAATCTCTCATAATCTCACCTCTTCATCTTATTCATGTGAACGGAAGCTCTGCAGGCGGGCTTTCACGTCCTTCATTGCATTTCTGAGCATATCGGCGTCAGTTGTATGGATGCAGAGATTGATATCATCCGCAAAGATCTCCTGCAGGCTCTCAGGTCCGTGAATGCCGAATGCTTTACCGTATTTATGACATGCATCCGCAACTTTACGGATCGCATTTATTTCAATATCGCTTGTCAGCTGGCCGGGAACGCCCAGTGAGATGGAAAGGTCGTTCGGTCCGACGATCAGTGCGTCGACGCCTTCTGTTGCAGCGATCTCTTCAATATTCTCAATTGCCAGGGCTGTTTCGATCTGTGCAATTGTCAGGACTCTGTCATTGATCTCCTGCATGGCTTTTGTTGTTTCAATTCCGACCTGATAATAGGTAGCGCCGATCCCGGAACCGTATCCTCTGTCTCCGACCGGAGTATACTTGGACCAATGTACGATCTCCTTTGCCTGTTCTGCAGTTTCCGTCATCGGTACCATAACACCGCATGCGCCTGCATCCAGCGGACGGGAGATGCTTTCCTTATCAAGCATCGGAACTCTCAGCACTGCAGTCAGTCCTGCTGCGTGAGCCATCTGGAACATATCGTGAAGAGTTTCAAGATTATAAATGCCGTGTTCGCAGTCAAACATGATGAAGTCCATCCCTGCGTCTTTGGCAACGATGCAGAACGCCGGATTTCGCTGCAGGCGAATCATTGTTCCGTAAACAGTTTCCCCGTTTTTAAGTCTTTCTTTTAAATTCATATTTTTACCTTTCGTGGTTTGGCTTTATAAATCGATCCGATTTCCTCTGCTTTCCATCAATGCCTCATATACTTTTGTAAGCTCAAGTGCAAATTCAAGAGAACCGGTCTGAGGCATTCTGTTTTCAAGAATGCATGTGAAGAATTCCAAAAGTTCATCATAGATTCCCTGAAGGAAAAATGACATGTTTTCCAAGGTGGCTTTACAGTTCTGCGCTTCCCATACAAGAGCTCCGGAATCAAAACCTTCCGGTACAAATGAAGTCGTTCTTCCATAGACAGAAGGAATGCCTCTTTGGAGAATGACTTTGCTGGTGTTGTCGATCTGCAGATGCCATGATGGTGCATAGAAATGATAATCTTCCAGAGGCTGCGGGCCGCATGCGTGCAGCAGCGTTCCGACAGTTCCGTTTTCAAAGAAGAGTACACTGCTTCCGGATCCGCTTTCATTTCTAAGTGATACAGCGCTGTCAACTTTTCCGCCTGCCGCAAGCAGTACCGAAAGGGGATGACAGCCGTTGTTCAGCCAGTCTTTGGTATTTCCTTCAGGTATACGGACAGGATAGACCGCCAGCATACTTTGAAGGTCACCGTATTCTTTGCTGTGTATCACTTCCAATGCTTTCCTGACTGCGGGCATAAATGCCTTTTTATAGCCGGCCATTGCGACCAGTCCGTTCCGCAGTGAAATAAGTTCTTCAATCTGCAGTGAATTGACTGCAAGCGGTTTTTCTGCCCAGGCATGAATGCCGTGGGAGAATGCTTCTTTTATAAGAGAAGGATGTCTGTCTGCAGAAACACAGAAGAGTACAGCATCCAGATCCTCGTTCCGGTACATTTCTTCCGTATCCTGGTACCATCTGCATCCGTATTCAGCTGCAGTTTTTTCTGCCATATCACGATTGCTGCGATTGCAGACGGCCTTCAGTTCAACCGGAAGGAAATGAAGTGCCGGAAGAATGTTCCGATAAGAATGAGAACCGATGCCGACGACAGCAGTGCGTACACGCCGCTCATATTCGCGCTGATACATGACAGTCACCTTTTATTGCCCGGCTTCAGCCGATCGTTGTTTTTTCTGAATGAATTTCCGAAGTGCCATTACGCTGACCTCATGGTCTTCCGCTGCTGAGAGCCCTGAAATACCGATCACTCCGACCATGCCGGTTCCCGGAATACAGATCGGGAATGCACCGCCTTTGCACTGGTACACAGTCTCGTCATAATACGATTCGAAAACCCTGCCTTTGGATTTATATTTTTCACCTGCGTACATGGAGCAATGCTCAAACATTTCCACAGTGCGGATCTTTCTTTCCGCAAACAGCCGGTTGTCTTCATTGGCATTTTTCATGCAGTGTGTAAAGAGAACAGATGCACCGCGCTTTATTACAATATATACACCCGGTTTTCCGCTTTCTTTGATCCATTCGACAGCGCAGAGGCCAAGCATCAGAGCGTCATCATTTGAGAAGGAAGGGACCTGCAGTTCCTGTTCAAGAAAGAGCAGTTCCGCAGCAAGATCACTCATAATTGCCTCCATACGATATAACAGTAATAACAACAGGTTACGCTCTTATGTTATACCTGTTATAACACCAAGTCAATGCCAAATTGAATGAAAATTCCGTTTTCGTATATAAAATAGGAAGGCGTTCACATTTTTCGTTAAATCTGTCGATTTTTCCTTCAAAAATGACAAAAAAGGATTGACACGCTGTTATAACAGTTATATCTTTTGGGTGGAAGGAATAACAGGTTACAACATGACTACAGAACTGCAGAACACGGGTGACAGCTTCGTAACTGCACCGGATGTTGCCTACTCAATTATCGTACAGAAAATTCTAGATGGGGAATTCCCCCCGGGAATGCAGCTTTCAAGAAGAAAGATGGCTGAAATCACAAATGTCAGTGTGATCCCGGTAATCGAAGCGCTGAAAAGGCTTGAAGAAGACGGACTTGTAGAATCAAAGCCGAAATGGGGATCATACGTAACGATCCCTACAGTGGAGAAAGTAAATGATTCACTGGAAGCCAGGGAAGCGATCGAATGCCAGATAGCAAGGATACTGAGTGAGAGGATGACAGATGAACAGTTCAATGAGTTGTATCAGATCGCAGAAAGGCTGGATACAGTTCCATATGCCGAAGACACGATCGAACTGTCAAGAAACGCACACCTCAGGTTTCACAAAACACTGGCGGAATTCTCAGGAAACGCAATGCTGGTGAACATGTTTGAACGGATCAATCTGTTCTGGATCCTCTGCAATGCGCTGACCGTCAGGGCGAAGGAAGTTGAATATCCCCGCTACTGGCATAGGAAGCTGATGGACGATATCCGCTCAGGAGATCCCGACAGGGCAGAAGCAAGTATGCGTGAACATGTAAGGGATTCCAAAGGCAGGATCATTGAGAGCGTACGAAACAGTCACTACTAAGATCAAACATTGCCGGTTAAAACAATCACACCGGCAAATCTTATCAACCTAGTGTTATAACAGGTATTACAGTTATTACTTTTATTTCTTAATTGCATGTCCCGGTCAAGAAAACGGATCATGCTGAAAACAGTGTGCACGTGTATTTTGGAGGAAAGACTATGAAAAACAAGACACTGAAGGCAATTCTCGGAACAACAATGGCAGCATTACTCCTGGCTGGATGCAGCGGCGGATCTTCTTCCGGTGGATCTTCTTCCGGTGGATCTTCATCCGGCGGTTCAACAGCTCCCGAATCTTCTTATCCCGAAGGTGATATTCAGATGGTCGTACCGGTCGGAGCCGGCGGCGATACAGACGCAAACGCAAGACTTTTTGCCCAGTATGCAGAAAAGGAACTCGGCGTTGCAATCCCTGTCGTAAACGTGAAAGGTTCCTCCGGAACAGTCGGTATGGAACAGGTCCGTACAGGTGAAGCAGATGGTTACCAGGCTCTGTTCTTCCACACAGAAGCGATGCTTCCGAAGATCGCAGGAATCTATGACTATAATCTGGATGATTTCCGTCTCGCAGGTGTCTGCCTTCAGGCAAATACAACACTTCTGATCACACACAATGATTCCGGTTTCACAACACTTCAGGAATTCATCGATGCAGCAAAAGCAGATCCGGGCAACATCGAATACGGTATGGCTGTCGGCGGATATCCTCAGCTCGTCGGTCTTGCACTTGAAAAAGAAGCAGGAATTGATCTGAACCTCGTAGATATCGGCGGCAACGCAGATAAGATCGCTGCACTTGCAGGTCACAATACAGACATCATCAACGTTGAATATGCACTTGTCAAAGACTACATCGCAACCGGAGAATTCATTCCGCTCGCACTGCTGTCCGCTGAACGCAACCCTCTGTTCAATGATATTCCTACAGCAAAAGAACAGGGCCTGAACATGGAATTCGGAAAATTCTTCTTCGTAGCATTCCCGAAGGACACACCGGATGATGCAGTCAATACATTCAGTGCAGCAATGAAGGCAGTTGTTGCAAACCCGGATTTCGTAAAAGCGGCTCAGGACTCCTATGCACTGACACCTGTATACATGGATCCGGCTGAAGCAACCACTTATGCTAAGCAGATTGAAGAGAGCCTCCTGAAGTACGCAGATCTCTTTACCGCTGCCAATAACTGATAACTGACTCCCCGTTTAGGAGATTCCATTCCTATGAAACAGTATTCTGATCTGATTACAGGTGCAGTCAGCCTGTTGATCGGGATCGCTCTTCTGGCGATGAGCATTCCGATCGGTATTCAGGAAAACAACTTAATCGGAGCAGCGTTTCTGCCGGAAATCGTCTCTGTTATTATCATTGCGCTGTCTCTGAAGCTGGTGTATGACGGCTTCAGAGCAGCTCAGGATTATGAAGAGACAGTACCTGAGTTTGTGAAAAATTATAAGGGTGCAGCAGTGATGATGGCCGCATGCATTCTGTATGCGGAACTTCTGAAACCGGTTGGATTCCTGATCACAAGTATTGTGTTCCTGTTTCTGACATTCTGTCTGATGACAAAAAAAGAAGAAACAAATTATCTGAAATTAGGCGCACTGACGATCGTATCGGTGTTTCTGATCTATTTTATCTTTACCAAGTTTTTCGGGATCCGTCTCCCTGCCGGTATTCTGAAGGGAATCATTTAAGAGGAGCGTCATTATGGGTGATATCTTAACCGGATTTGTATCAATTCTGAATCTTCCGATTCTGGCGTTGATCTTCCTCGGCGTTTTCATGGGTATTATCGTCGGTGCGATCCCCGGTCTGTCGGTAACGATGGGCGTTGCGCTGTTCCTGCCGATCACATTCGGCATGGAACCGATCGCCGGACTTGCGCTGCTGTGCGGTCTGTATATCGGTGGTACCTCGGGTGGTCTGATCTCCGCGATCCTTCTGAAAATGCCGGGAACTGCATCTTCAGTCGCTACTACATTTGACGGCCATCCGATGGCCATGAAAGGCGAAGCAGGAAAGGCACTCGGTATCGGTATCGTAGCCTCCTTCTTCGGAGGACTGATCAGCTATGTTATCCTGATGTTCCTGGCTCCGTTCATTGCCAGATTCGCTCTGAAGTTCGGACCGTATGAATACTTCTCGATCGCACTGTTCTCAATGACCATGATCGTATCACTGGCATCGGGTTCGATCGTAAAAGGCGTGCTCAGCGGCATGCTCGGATTCATCATTGCATTCGTCGGAATCGCGCCGATCACCAGCTTCCGCAGATTTACCTTCGGTATTTCTGATCTCAGTGCAGGTTTCTCGATCCTTCCTATTCTGATCGGATTCTTTGCCATAGCAGATATATTGGAGGCCCTGGAAAACAAGAACAAAAAGCAGGATCTGTCCACTCAGGATTTCAAGATCCGCGGGTTTGGGTTTACCAGGGATGATATCAAAGGCCAGGGATTCAACTTCTTCGCGTCGACCCTGATCGGTACCGGCGTCGGCATCCTGCCGGGACTCGGCGGAAGTATCTGCAACCTGCTTGCGTATTCCGTATGCAGAGGACATTCCAAATATCCTGAAAAATACGGAACCGGCATCGTTGACGGACTGATCGCTTCCGAAGCTTCAAACAATGCCTGCACCGGCGGCGCGATGGTACCGCTGCTGACACTCGGGCTTCCGGGTGACAACACGACTGCGCTGATCCTGGCGGGATTCATGATCCACGGAATCACACCCGGACCGCTGCTGTTCAGAACACAGGGTCCGCTGGTCTACGGTATTTTCGCAGCACTGCTGATCGCAAATGTAATGATGCTGCTGATCGAGTTCCTGGGAATCCGTGTCTTTATCAGAATCCTGCAGGTTCCGAAGAATATTCTTCTTCCGATCATTACCGTCTTCTGTGTTGTAGGCGCGTACGCAAACAACAACCGTGTATTTGATGTACTTGTCATGATGCTGTTCGGTATCCTCGGATGGGTCATGAAAAAAGCAAAGCTGCCGGTAGCCCCGACGATCCTTGCTTTCATTCTCTGCCCGACACTGGAAACAAACCTGAGAAGAGGACTGATGAAGAGCCAGGGAAGCTTCCTGCCGTTCCTGACTTCTCCGATCTCCTGCGTGTTCATTGTATTGGCTGTTGTCATGCTTGCGTACAATATCAGAAAAGAGATACTGAACGCAAAGAAGGCATAATAAATCAATTATCAGATTCAATATTCATCTGCTTCAGTCAGGGATTATCCCGGCTGAAGCTTTTATATTTTCTGCGGCAGGTTCTCCAGTACATTACGGAAGTTCCGGTAAAACTCACCGATATGAACGCCGTCGATCAGCCGGTGGTTGACTTCCAGTGACATGCCCAGCACCAGCCTGCCGTTTTCTTCCTCATATTTTCCCCAGGTAATGCGGGGAATGCTGTCGGAGGGATCTGTCATTCCTTCATTGGTCAGTCCTGTTACATCGATCCAGGGGAGACAGGATATGAAGATCAGCTGGTCCGATTCCTTGCTTTCCACCAGGAAGCACTCCTGGGTGGAAGTGATCCCGGCAGCAGCCCGGCAGAATTCCCGGGGTGTATTCACATCACTGTCTACAGTCGCGATACGGAACAGGGAACTGTTTTCAGGCATATAGGTAAAACTGGGATACCGTTTGTCCAGATGCCAGATGCCGTCCGGACGGATCGTATACAGAAACGCATCCGTACGGTTCATGGCTTCACTGACCGCCCATACCATGACGTGATAGAAGGACAGATGGCATTCACGGGCATATCTCTTCAGTTCGGTGACATCTGCCCGGAATGTGACGGACCAGAAAGGCTTCTCTGTATGAAGGAAATGTTCATACAGTTCTTTTCTTTCCCAGCAGCTGAGATCTACCTTATACTCACTCATTGCACTTCCACCTCTCTGAATGTATGTTCCACCAGTTCCGCCTCCGCAGAACCTCTT
>CAMOPG010000113.1:0-8535 GCA_946622165.1 uncultured Erysipelotrichaceae bacterium | reverse complement strand
AGGTCCATAATATAATCCGACATACAGCTGCCTCCCTCTTACCAATTATACAGAAAAGCAGTGTGTCCGGAGCATTTGAGGGTCTTAACCTTCGGGAAAGAGCTGATCGGAAATACCGCTCAGATTCTTTTTCACAGTCCCGAACGGGATACTGATCGGCTGTTCTGAAGCATCATATCCGTAGCGTACTGCACTGCTCAGAAGCAGGCATACATTCATGCGGACTTCTTCCGGATCCATTTTCATTTTTACGGCATATGCATTCAGTTCACGATTGAACCGTTCCTGCTCTTCTGCATCCGAACGGATCAGGTCCGCAAATCTGCTGCGCCACAGCATATGTCCTTTTGTGATCTTTCTGAATTCCTTGTTTCTCCTTGTGTACAGCAGCAGATAGATCGAGAGATGCTTCATCTTTTCACTGAAGTCCGTGTCCTGCATTACCGAGTAATGATCGAGAAGATCCTGCCAGCACTGTTTGCAGCGGAGACGGCGCATCTGTTCATACCAATCAAGTTTGTTTTTGAATGTATCGTAAAATGTACTGCTGCCGACATCGGCCTTTTTTCTGAGCTCTTCGATATTGATGTCATCATATTCATATTTGCTGAGCACCAGCAGTGAAACCCGTACCAGGTTCTCGCGTTTCTGAGGGTCTTTCGGTTTTGACATATGTTTTTTCCTCCTTAATATGCCTGTTTACGGCTGTCATTTCTGTCTGAAGCCGTCTTTTGATCTCTATATAAAAATGGTAAAACAAAAAAAACAGCAAAAACCGGTCGCTTTGCACAATAAGTTCAAGCACACAAAAGGCAGTTCCCTTCACGCAGGAACTGCCTGTGCATGTCACTTTGGAGATGTGAGGTTATCGATCAACATTGTAGATCTTTGAAATGTGCTCCCTGTTTGTACCCATGATAGCCATCGCTGCCGCAAACAGCACTACGCATGACAGGAAGATGATCGTTCGTGATGACATATAATATGAAAGCCACCCGGCAGTCAGCTGTCCTGCAAGACTGCCGCATGTATTCAGCATATTGAACGCGCCGTTGAACCGGCCTTTCTTTTCATCAGGCACATATGCCTGTGTAGCAGATATGCGGATCGTCCAGCTGGTCACTCCCAGCAGTCCGCTGAACAGCATGAGTATGAACATGACCGGTATCGGTGTGAACAGATAGATGCCGTCCAGTACAGATGTGCCCAGGTAGACGAACATGGCGATCATAAACTTCCGTTCTGCGGGGATGCGCATGCGGTAATGCATGCCCCCGCCGATCGCTCTGCCGGCAACAGAGGCACCCATGACGACCATGTATACATATTCACCGTTGCTGAAGGTCTTCCTGAAATACGGCAGCGTCAGGACATTTGAGACGCCGTATATCAATGCGGAAAATGTAAAGTAGGCAGCGATCGCCAGCAGGCCTTTGTCTTTGCTGAGATAGTTAAATCCTTCGTGGATATCATTCAGTACCTGCCTGATGCGATGCTGTGCATCTTCGCTTTTTTTCTGAACGTCGATGTATTTTTCGGTCGTTCTGATCTGTGTTTCCATCACTGCCGCCAGGAAGAAGCACAATGCGTTGACAGCCAGAAGCGGCGAGATGCCGACCTGTTTGTAGACAAAGGTCGAGACAGGCACCATAACCACAGCCAGTGTTTCCAGAACTGAAGCGATCGAATACGCCTTGGAAAAGTTGCCTTCCGTGATCAGCAGCGGGTAAAAGCTCTGATAAGCGACCATGTAGATCGAGTGGATCGTTCCTACCAGGAATACAAGCACAGCAAAGGACGGGAAGTTGAACCATCCGGTACTCAGTACGTACGCTGCAGCACCATACAGGATGCTGGACATGAAATCCAGTGTATAGATCGTTCTCTTCCTGGAAAAGCGGTCCAGGATCGCACCGGAAATGATCGGTACAATGATCTGCGGAATGGTAAATACCGCCAGGAAGATCGCGTACAGCATTGTTGATTCAGTAAAGTCAAGGACCATCAGACTGATTGCAAAACCGGACATTGCATTTCCGAGCATGGAAATGACGCTGCCGATGGTTATGATCGTAAAATCTCTGGTCCAGAGAGTGTTCTCTGTATTCATGGCATTATTTTACACTAGAGAACAGAAAATAAAAGTGAGTACAGCGAACATTATTGTACTCACTTATTAAGTTTTTCTTTCTGCAGATCACCTGCATGATTTCAGCTTCGTCTTGAATGGAAACTGCCGCAGGCAGTACTGCATCAAATACACTGAATCCCGTCTTACAGGATCACCTGAATATTGTTGACAGGTTCAAAGTCGATCACCGGGTGCTTCATGATGTACTCAGCCAGGATCTCGACCATGGAGTTCTGGATCTCTTTGACGATCGGAGCAGTCTTGATCATATTGAAGTTGCCTCCGCCTGCAGCGCGGTAGTTATTGACAGCGAGCGTAAACACTTCATCGTCCGCAATATCTTTGCCGAAACGTGTCAGACGTGTGATCCTTGATCCGATCGGATTTGATACACAGATGGTATATTCGATACCGTCCAGCATATCGTAGTTGAAGTGCTGCGGTTTGGGATAGTCATACTGCGGTGATACGATGATCTGACCGTCACGTGCAGTAAAGAACTCAGCATCTTTTTCCAGGTACTCCCTCAGAACTTTTCCGGTAACCTGTTTTACGACTAGTGTATTGGGATACACATAGGTCGAAACAAGATCTCTCATCGTGATCTGTTCCGGGAATCCTGTTGCATGCAGGAACAGCGCATTTGCGGCGATCTGTGCTCCGGTCGCTTCAAGCGTCACCTTGTTCAGGAATGTGATCAATTGTGACTTATGCACCCTTGCGTCATTTTCATCATGGATCACAAGATCCACGGCACTTCTGCCAAGCGGCTGGTCCAGCCATATCTGGCATCTGTCCTCTTCATCCTGCAGCAGTTCCAGCAGCTCCTCATCAGGTTCGCACTCAGCCTTCAGGACCTGTGTACGGATCTCTTTGGTATCTCCGTCCAGTTCGATCACGGCAAGTTCCCTGCCGTTGTCGAATGTCTGTGTATAAGCAGTGCCGTTCAATACGCCGCTGAGACTGCGGTGCTGATGACCTGTGATCAAAAGATCCAGACCGTCGATCTCAGCACACATGCGCCAGCCCTGGTTTTCACCGGTCTCGTCTTCAGTGGGTTCTCCGTTTTCCAGATCCCGTTCAAAGCCGCCGTGATATACCCCGACCACGAAGTCTGCTGATTCCTTTTCCCGTATCTCGCGTACGACCTGTTTTGCTGTTTCCAGCGCATCGCAGAAAGCGAAGCCTACGATATTCTCAGGTTGTTCCCAGTTTGGAATATAATGCGTATCAACGCCGAATAAAGCGATCCTGACGCCGTTAGGAAATGTATGGACTGTATAGCGTTTCCCTACGGACTGTCCATGGTAAAGCACATTGGCAGTTATGCAGTCACAGCCTACGCCGTTCAGATATGCAAATAACGTATCCGGTCCGTAGTTGAAATCATGGTTTCCCAGATTGACATAGTCATAGTGCATGTGGCGCATGACTTTGGTCATCGGTTCCTCGGACGATTCCTCTTTGGTGTGATGATAGAACGTCAGAGGGCTGCCTTCAAGCACATCCCCGTTGTCAATGAGGATCGTATTTTCATCTCTGAACTTTTTGATCAGTGTGCTCACTCTCGACAGGGACTGATTCAGCGGTTTTCTGTCCGCATAGGAAAACGGAAAGACATAACCGTGGATATCGCTTGTCGCAAGGATCCTGACAGTTCGGCTCATGCTTTGCCTCTTGCCAGTCTTGCGCGGATCTTTGTTGAGAAGTACTCAATGATCAGAACGAGCAGGATCAGAGCCCACAGGAAGGCTCCTACGATGACCCATCTTCTGGATGCGATCGCCTGGTTCAGCGCAGCACCGATACCGCCGGCTCCGACGATACCAAGTGTTGAAGCATCTTTCAGGTTGATATCAAAACGATAAATGATCGTTGATACAAAGCTTGCGGACAGCTGCGGAATGACGCCGCAGCGGATCTTCTGGAATGCATTGCATCCGGAAGCATCCAGTGATTCCAGGATACCTGTATCCAGGTCTTCGATGGCAGTGATATACATCTTGGAGATCATGCCGATCGAGCAGACAGACTGTGTCAGTACACCGCAGAACGGACCGGGTCCGGTTACGCGGATCCATACAAGAGCCCATACCAGTGAAGGGATCGTACGGATCATCAGGATCAGTGCGCGGAAAATACGTGCGACCCATTTCGGAACGATATTGCCTGAAGCAACAAAGCTGATGGGGATCGCCAGCAGACCGCCGATCAGTGTACCGAGCACTGCAATGGCGATCGTCTGCATGATCAGATAAGGAACGCCGTCTGTAGCGGTGGTGAAGATCATTGATGTCATCGGGTGCAGCAGACCGTGTACGATACCGTACGCGACTTCACTGCCCTTGGCAGCGATGCCCTTGTATTCAACGCCGGCAGCGCTCCAAATGACCAGTACAGCTACGACCGCGAAGATTCCGAGCCTCTGGGCAAGAGGTCTGGGACGTTTTTCATAAGTTTCAAGTACAGTCATCTCACACCTCCTCAGGAAAGCTTGGACCGCAGATAATCGGTCAGCAGGTCGATCAGTAATACAAGGATAAACAGTGACAGCAGAACCATACCGAGTCCGTTGTAGTCACGCCAGCTGATGCGTTCCGAGATCAGAATTCCCAGACCGCCGGCACCGACATAACCAAGGATGGACGCAGCACGGACATTCATTTCAAAGCAGTACAGGCAGTCATCCAGATATGTAGGAAGGATCTGCGGCATGCAGGATGCCCAGAATGCCTGCAGTGTTGTGGCACCGAATGAAGTCATTGCCTCGAACGGCTTCATATCGATCGTTTCAATGCTTTCGAACAGCATCTTCGCAACGATACCGAGTGTGAATACCATGATCGCTACAGTACCCGCAAATGTGCCCAGACCGAAGATCAGGGAGAACGTTGTCGCCATGATCAGCGTCGGTACGGAACGCATGACGGACAGAATGAAGCGGAACAGCAGCAATGTCGGTTTGTTGTGGTTGATGTTGCTGGAAGACAGGATCGCTACCGGGAGACCGACAAGGCATCCGGCAATGGTACCGAGCAGTGACATTTTGATCGTATCAAGCAGAGGTCCCTTGACCTTTTCAAAATATGAGAAGGTCGGGTTGAAGATCTGCTTCAGGATAACTCCAAGCTGATGACCGCGGGTAATGACAACCTTCAGGTCAAATCCGGTCATTTTTGCGGACCAGAGGATGACCAGGATCAGGCAGATCATGATCAGCGGTGTTCTGCTTCTCGGGCGGTCTACAGTGTGTCCGTTTTCAAGAACGATATGTTCCGGCTTGAAAATACGGTCAAACAATGCAGGCTTCCGTTCTATTTTCTTCTGGCTCATCTTACGCCACCGGTTCTTCCTTATCTGTGGACTTCGGGATCGGCTTGCCGTTGTATACCTGGTCAAGGATATCCTGTGTAACTGCAGCAGTCGGACCGTCATATACGATCTGACCGGCGCGGATACCGATGACTCTGGTAGCGTATTTCAGAGCAAGGTCCACATGGTGGATATTCAAAAGAATGGTAATGTTCATATCCTGGTTGATGCGCAGGAAGTCGTTCATGACAACGTCAGCCATGATCGGGTCCAATGACGCAACAGGCTCATCCGCCAGGATGATCGAAGGACTCTGGTTCAGTGTTCTTGCGAGTGCAACACGCTGCTGCTGTCCGCCGGAAAGCTCATCGCAGCGATTGTACGCCTTTTCAAGAATGTTTACCTTATCGAGTGATTCAAGCGCTTTGATCTTCTGTTCCTTGGTATAATAGCCGAACAGCACTTTGTACCAGGGCATGTCGGGAACATTGCTCGACAATACGTTGTTGATGACCGAGGTACGTGAGATCAGGTTGAATGACTGGAATATCATTCCGATCTTTCTGCGGAACTTTCTGAGATCTTTTCCCTTCAGCGTCATGACATCTGTGCCGTCTACAAGAAGCTGGCCGCCCGTAATGTCGATCATTCTGTTGATCGTACGGATCAGCGTTGATTTGCCGGCTCCGGAAAGACCTATAATCGCAACAAACTCACCCTGCTCGATCTGCAGGTTGATGTGCTGAAGTCCCTTGGTTCCGTTTGGATACGTTTTTGATACATCTTTGAATTCAATCATGTTTGAAGTCTCCTTGGCTAACAGTATTTTAATGCATGTCTGTACAAAATAACAGGACGGATTTTCCCGTCCTGTTATTATAGATTTTCGTTTTCAGCGAATCAGATTATTTTACAGCTTCCAGAGCCTTGCGTGCTCCGTCGTAATCGGAATCTGTTGCCTTAGCATATCCTGTATGAGAATAAACGTCGAAGATCTTGTGGCCTTCTTCTGTGCCGATGATCTCAATCAGGGAATCCTGCATAGCAGCGATGAATTCATCGTTGTAAACTTCAGGAACTGCCTTTGTGATAGCAACTGTATCGTTGTAGATTCCTTCTGTAACGCCGATAACATTCAGTTCGTCCCAGATGGAAACTTCACGGCCCATACCCTGCTTGCCTGTTTCATCCTGCTGGTCAACCGGCAGTGTCCAAGCTGCTTCGTAGTCGTTGCGGCCGTCAGCATAGCATACGATAACGTCCAGTGATTCAGCAGCTGCCTGTGCAAATGCTGTACCGTAACCGGATTCGATGATCTGTGCATGGCTCAGGTCGGAAATTTTCTTTCCGTCGAAGTTTTCCATCAGCCACATTGTAGGATAAATGTAGCCAGCGGAGCTTGTTTCCTTCATAACGCCCCAGTTAGCGCCGTCGAGGTCTTCCCAAGTAAGAGCTTCGCCGTTGTTGACTTTTTCAGCAAGCTTCTTGCCGTATTCAGACGGTGTAGCATAGATCAGGGAACGATAGAATGTAACCTGCGGTCCGTCTTTCAGAGTCTTGTTGGCTTCGCCGTTCCAGTCCCGAGGATCTGTGGAGTCATTGGACAGACCATTACGTGTAGCTGTCAGAATAACGTCAACGTCATCAGAGAACAGAGCGTATGTGCCGCCCGGCAGCCAGCCCAGGTCGATGGAACCAGCAGCAAGTGCTTCACCTGTTGCGTCATAGTTTGTACCGACTGTGATCTCAACTTTGTCGATCGTATAGCCTCTTGTAGCCATAGCGTCGATGATCATCTGATCAAGGCCTGCAACACCTGTCAGAATAACATCAGCGTCTTTGGAAGGTACGAATTCGATCTTGAGGTCTTCGATGTGCTTGTCATCTGCTGCTGCAGCATCGCCTGCCGGTGCTGTGGAACTGCTGCTGCATCCTGCGAGCATTGCAAGTGCAAGTGCAGACATTCCGAATTTCTTGAAATTCATTTCTTTCCTCCTGTGATTAATCACAACGGCATTATATTCAAAATAGTTTGCACTTACAACAGATTTTATCTTTTTTTCATGCAAGAACCCTGGTTTTAAAATTCTTCCGCGTCTGAAGAAGCGGATGCAGGCGGCGCAGCCAGTCCGCCGATTCCATTTGATTCATTTACACTACTGTGTTAATGTTTACTGGTTAGCTAGAGGTAGATTATGGACGCATTTTTAAATTGGTTTATGGCAACGATCGGACAGCATATCTCACCCGAATTGTCCGTATTTATAGTCAGCATGCTGCCGCTGATCGAAGAAAGAGGCGGACTGATCCTGGCAAAACTGCTTCAGATCCCGATGTGGAAAGCAGTATTCATCTGCGTATGCGGAAACATTCTTCCCATTCCCTTCATCCTGCTGCTCATCAAGCGGATCATACACTGGATGGCAGATCACCATCTCTCCAAAGTGGCGAAATGGCTTGAAGACAAGGCTGCAAAGAATAAACCGAAGATCGACAAATATGGATTCCTGGGACTGACACTGTTTGTCGGTATTCCCCTGCCCGGCACAGGTGCCTGGACAGGCAGTCTGGTAGCTGCAGTATTCGATATGGATCTCAAAAAAGCATCCATTTCGATCCTGATCGGCGTCTTCCTCGCCGCAGTCATCATGACAACACTATCATACGGAGTCATCGGGGGACTTGTCGGCTGACAAGGACACCGATATGCCAGAAACCTGATACGGAAAACCTCTTTCACAGGCTGTAATTGAATACATTTCCGATCAGATTTCACTTCCTGCTTCAACGACAGATAACTGCATTGCGTACAATGCCCGACATAGCTGTCTCCGCAGGCTTGAGATTATCAGACTGACCGATTTCGATGCTCCGCCACCGTATGGTCAGTCTTTTTTGTTGTGTTTGTTGAAATACCTGATACTCGTAAACCTTCATGTTTGAGGCTGATCACGCATTCACGCCTCGGTTATGACCTTTCCCGCACACAGGCCAGATCCGCCGGCGGATGCTCAGATACCTGGAATCAGTATCAGCATAAGCGTGTTTCATCGCTCAAGCATAGGATATGAATGAATCTGCAGAAACGGAAT